>NZ_JBHFNQ010000190.1:0-14826 GCF_041929345.1 Floridaenema aerugineum BLCC-F46 | reverse complement strand
TGTTCATAAATGTTACAAACCAGGGAACGGTGCGTTAGGCACGGGAATTTATTGATGGATTGGAATGCTGAATTTATCGCCCGTGCCTAACACACCCTACGATTAAATAAGATTTTGTTATCACCATAAATCCGGGAGAGCCCTGATTTTCTTCAAGAATCCCAGTTTCTAAAACAACTGTTTATGTCATTAGACGAGGAAAAATAAACAATGTTCCTCCGAAAGCGCCAAAATTTTCTGGAATATCTGAGCGACTCTGCACCTTTTTTGCACCTTTTTCGTTTATGGTTTGGAAGATGATTAAACCCCAGGCTATTGTATGGTTGATGATTCGGCTCCAGTAAGCGCAATCATTGAGAAAGAAGCGATCGTCAGTGGCGTTATTAACGCTGTGATTAACGGAGTTATAGCATGGTTCATGTTTAAAGGAAATGCAACTGTGCCGCTGACAGTGGATACCATTTCAGCGCACGAAAAAACTGTTTTTTCATCGGGCGTGATGACGGCATTTCTCCTGTCGCAGATTCTGGGTACAATCGCCTTTTTTAACTTCGGTAAGAAAGCGAAAAGTTTGCAACTAGCTGACGCAGATTTGCTCGATCGCTCCTTCTTCTTTTTTGGATTGAGAACCGTTTTGTTTTATTCTCTGTTTGCCTTTGGTACGACTGCATTGATCGCATTATTCTTGCAAAAATTTGTGGGATCGATCCTCGTTACTCCATTTATAGGGGCGATAGTTATGGGTTTAATTGCCGGAATTGCTGCTTGGTTTATTAATGCGGCTGTAATGAAATCTATGCTTCGTTCCGAATAGAATTTTCCTAAAAAAATCAGCTTTTTTGGTAATTACTTAATCGCATTCAGGAGATTAGTAAATATGACAGTATTAGACGCATTTAAACTCGATGGACAAGTTGCTATTGTAACAGGTTCCGGTGCCGGAATTGGCAGGGGAATCGCTGAATTGTTTGCGGCATCTGGGGCAGCAGTTGTTGTTAGTGACTTGAAAAAAGAAACAGCTGATGTTGTTGCCGAAGGGATTAATGCTAATGGGGGAAAAGCGATCGCAGTTCCTTGCGATGTTACTAGTAATGAAGCATTAGAAAATTTGGTTAAAGAGGCGATCGACTCCTTTGGCAAAATTACCATTTTAGTAAATAATGCTGGAGGTGGTGGCCCAAAACCTTTTGATATGCCAATGGACACATTTATTTGGGCATATAAACTCAACGTTTTTTCAGTTTTTCATCTTTGTCAATTATGTGCTCCACATATAGAAGCAGCGGGAGGTGGTGCCATTTTAAATATTTCCTCAATGGCAGGTGACAACAAAAACATTAATATGGCTTCCTACGGTTCCTCAAAAGCAGCAGAAAGTCATTTAACTCGCAACATTGCCTTTGATTTAGGGCCAAAAAATATTCGAGTTAATGCGATCGCTCCCGGTGCAATTAAAACTGATGCTTTGGCAACTGTGCTCACCCCAGAAGTTGAAAAGGCAATGTTAAAACACACACCTTTGGCGCGTTTGGGACAACCAAATGATATTGCTTATGCCGCTTTATTCTTATGTTCTCCCGCTGCAAGTTGGGTAAGCGGACAGGTACTCACAGTTAGTGGTGGTGGTTTGCAGGAACTTGACTAATCAGCACAAATGGCAGCATTCTAACGATTTAAACAGTGATTTTTGATTAGGAAAATACTGCTATGAATCCGTTAGAAATACCCCTCTTGATTGCTCAAACTCAAACCTCTCCACCAGCCGATCCTTTAATTAATAATACAGGTCAGGATTTGATTTATATCGGTGTGGGTGGCATAGCAATCATGTTGGTTTTGATTGTTGGGTTGCTGAGTCGCCGTGTTGTTAAAGCAATTTTGCTGGCGTTGGTGTTAAGTGTTGTGCTGATTATATTGCTGACGGTTACTTAGATAGTTTTGAGTTTTTAATTCAACTCATAACTCTTGCAGAAATTAGGTGCGTTACGGCTGCGCCTAACGCACCCTACAATTACAACCGCTTTGTTTTTCATGTTTTCCAACTTATTTAGGAGATAACAATCATGGCTCTTGATATGTTTTCGCTCAAAGATTACGTTGTGATTATTACTGGTGCGGGGGGTGCGATCGGAGGTGCAACTGCTCATGTTTTAGCAGAAGCAGGGGCAAAAGTTGTCGTTTCTGATTTGAACTTTGAAGCGGCACAAAAAAATGCCGATGAGATTACCAAAGCAACAGGACAAGAAACTCTCGCCATTAAAACTGATGTTACTGATGAAGCACAACTGCAAGAATTAGTAGATGCTACTCTCAACAAGTTTGGCAAAATTACTGCATTAATTAACAATGTGGGTTGGGGAGAATATACACCTTTGTGGGGTGTGAGTACTGATTACATGATGAAGTCTTATCTGCTGAATACTGTCAGCAGTTATAACTTGACTAAGCTTTGTATCCCTTATTTGAAAAAAGAAGAAAATGCTTCCGTAACTTTCTCCGGTTCTTTGGTGGGTACTACTCCTTCCCCTGAATTTATTTCTTACAGTAATGCAAAGGCGGCGTTGGTAAATATGTCGCGCAGTATGGCAGCAATGAGTGGGCCAGAGGTACGGGTGAATACTATTATCATTGGTTCTGTGGACAATGGTGCGGCAACTTTGGATGCAGGTTATGACGAAGCAATGTTGAAACGGTTGTCAGATTCCATAGTAATGAAACGCCGAGGTGTTCCCCAAGACATTGCTTATGCTTTCAATTATTTGATTTCTCCTGCTGCTAGCTGGGTGTCAGGAATTGAACTGTTAGTAAATGGAGGCGGAACTTATAAGAGCAAAATGCCAACTGGTGATGATGAATAAGCCGTTAATCTGAGAGCTTTTAGAGGTACGTTGTTGGGCTTTAGCCCCACATTTAGTGCTAAAGCACAACAACGTACTTTAAAATTACCCACTAGAGGTTTTTTATGAAACGAAGAACAGTTATTGTTAGTTTGCTGGCGTTTAATCTAACTTTGTTAGGGTCGATCGCACCAGCACTGGCAGATAGATGGGAATATTTGGGAGAGCGAAGTGTTCGTTTAGTTACTGAGCGCGATGTTATTCCTGTAAGGACTGGAAAACAGTTTGCTCGCCTCAAATTAGAAGTCAAAGAAACGGGCATTGAAATTCTCAGTATGACCGTTACTTTACGCAATGGGGTAACTCTCAATACTCCGATGCGCCAATACATTGGCAAAAATAAACAATCAAGAGTCATCGATCTCCCAGGACGCGATCGATCCATCCGCTACGTCACCTTAATTTATAGATCTCGTCCAGGTTCAACCGAAAGAGCAATTGTCAAATTGTACGGCAAAACTAGATAAATACCGTTTCTTAATTTAATCAGGAGTAATACAATCATGACCACGCTAACTGTTTGGAAATTTCATACTGCTGATGGTGCTGATAAGGCATTGGCAAAGTTGGTAGAACTGCAAAAACAAGAATTGATTGAAATTGCGGATGCAGCGATCGTATCTTGGCCTCAAGGTCGCAAAAAGCCAAAAACCCGTCAGGCAGTCGATTTAGTAAGTACAGGTGCAATAGACGGCGCTTTTTGGGGAATGCTATTTGGGTTAATTTTCCTGATGCCTATTGTGGGAATGGCGCTGGGTGCAGCATTAGGCGCAATGTCTGGATCTTTTAGTGACTATGGCATCAACGATGATTTCATTAAAGATGTTAAAGCCAAAGTCACCGAAGGAACATCGGCTTTATTTTTGTTAACTGGAAAAGTAACCTTGGATAAGGTGGAAGCGGCATTTTCATCAGATGAAAAAGGAGAACTGATTCAATCTAATCTATCAGCAGAACAAGAAGCCAAACTCAAAGAACATTTTGGTGAAGAATAGCTTTTTTTAGAAGTCATAAATTAGAAAAAATTCAATAGACATCTCCAAAAACTCTTGTGGGGTAGGCATCCTGCCTGCCTTATATATTCTTTGTTGGAGAGGTCTAATAGACATCTCCAACAAAGAATGTAGAGACGTTGTATACAACGTCTCTACAAGGTTTCCTCTGGAGAAGCTGAATCTACCCCAACTAGCGATGTTTTTTCTGCAAGTAATTCAATCAAAGGTGAGGTAAAAACTATGGATATTCAACCTACTAATCCTGACTATTTTATTCCCAATCGATTTCAAGGAAAAACAATTTTAATTACGGGTGCGGCAACGGGAATTGGTGCTGCAACAGCAATTCGAGCCGCCCGTGAAGGTGCTAATGTGGTTGGAGTTGACCGCAAGGAAAAAGAGCTAAATCAGACAATTAGCAAGATTAAAGAGGAAGGACACAGTGCGATCGCAGTTGTGGGCAATGTCGTGGAAACGGCGTTGTGCGATCGCATGATAGCAGAAGCCGTGAAAACCTTTGGCGGTATCGATCTGGCGCTGAATGCAGCTGGGGTGATGGATGGGGGAGATCCGGCTCAACCGCTGAATTTTGAAGGTCAACGGAATCTATTGCCTAATTCAATTCATCTGGCTACTGATGAATATTGGGATGCTGTGATTGCGACTAATACAACGGGTGTATTTAAGTCGATGCGCTCAGAACTGCGACAGATGATAGCACAGGGTAAAGGTGGAGCGATCGTTAATATTGGTTCGATCGCAGGCTTAACTGGATTAGCCGGAAATCCTGCCTACGTTGCTAGTAAACACGGAGTTACAGGCTTAACGCGAAATGCCGCCCTAGATTATGCGCCCTACGGGATTCGGATCAACTCAGTCAATATGGCAGCTACGGATACACCGATGGTAGCTAGAGCAGGTGAATTTGTGCAGGCAAGCAAAAAAGCTGGAGAGGGTGGCTCGATGGGTGGACTCAAAGTAAAGAGCATTTTGTCTGCTGCTGATTCCAAAAATCGTTCGGCTACCGTTTGGGAACAAGGGGCAATTATTCTCTTTCTCTTGTCTCAAGATGCCTCTAATTTAACTGGTTGTACTTATGCCACTGATGGTGGTTGGACGGCTTACTAAAGATAGCTTTTTGTAGAGATGTTGTATACAATGTCTCTACTAGAAATCGATAGCCGAATTTAATATTTTAGGAAATTACTTACTGTGTTTTTCAAATATCAAACTGCATCTAATTGGGTAGGAAAAATCCAGCTGCTTTTGTTAGGAATTGGCGCTAGTGCGATCGCCACTCTCCCCGCCAAAGCCGCAGAAAAAATCTATTTTCAATATGGCCCGATAGTTGAAACTTTGGAAGTTAGTTCCCTAGAAACTTTTGTCGAAACAGGCGTTATTCCTCCCGATTTACAGTTTTACTTCAAATTTCTCAAAGCAGATCAAGAGGAACAGCAAAGATTTCGACAAGTACTTAAATCATCTATCAAAGTAAATCTGGTTCCCATCTCGCAATTTCTCTACACTCCCCTTGGAGAAAACTTTTTAAACCAGTTTGGTTCCTATATTCGTACAGACCCAAACATCAACGGCAAATATGCTCTCCGTGCAGCGATTATTTTAGCAGCTTCAGATCCCAAAGGTCTGTCTTTGTTGAATTTATTCCGCAAATACCCGACGGATATGTGGATTGATGTCCGATCTAGCTTAGAGTTGTCCAAAGCAGCGGGTATTGTGGTTGAAGCAACGAAATATTTTACCAAAACTATTGCTCAACTTTCTGAGGAGGAAGCTAAAAAAGAAGTAGCAACTAACTTTTCGGCTTTAGCTGATTTAAGGCAACTTGGAAATTTAGGAGTGCAGCAAAAACGCTGGCAGTTAAGAGATGAAAAACGTAAGCGATCTTTTTATGTTGACTTGTATCAACCCCAACGTTGGAGAAGCGGAAAAGCACCTGTAATTGTGATTTCTCATGGGCTTGGATCTAGACCTGAAGATTTGGCGAAACGGGCAGAGTTTTTTGCATCTCACGGCTATGTTGTCGCGGTGCCCCAACATCCGGGAAGCGATATGATTCAGCTGCAAAATATGCACCAAGGATTATCCCGAAATGTGTTTTTTAGTCAGGATTTTATCGATGCTCCTTTAGATATTAGTTATGTTTTGGATGAATTAGAACGACGCAATCAAAGCGAATTTTCTGGGCGTTTAAATGTGCAATCTGTGGGAGTGATGGGGCATTCTTTTGGCGGTTATACTGTGTTAGCAGTGGCGGGTGCGACGATCGATTTTGCTCATTTGCAACAGACTTGTAATAATAATCTGGAATATCTCGACTTCTCGCTATTTATTCAATGTCGGGTATTAGATTTACCCCGTCAACCGTACAATTTAAGAGATCCAAGAGTAAAAGCAGTTTATGCTTTAAATCCAGTTAATTATGCTATTTTTGGTGCTAAAGGTTTGAGTCAAATCACTATTCCAACTATGCTGGAAGCGGGAACTTACGATCCAGCAACACCAGCTGTTTTTGAGCAAGTGCGATCGTTCAAAATGCTGACAACTCCCAACAAATATTTAGCACTTGTTGAAGGACAAGCTCATGTCGATTTCTCAGTTCTTGGTTCCGGGTTAATGCAACTTATTGAATCTGCCACTTATTTAACATTACCACCACCCGCTCTTTTAAATTCTTATAGTAATGCTTTAACGCTGGCATTTTTTGAAGTTTCGTTGCTCGATAATCCAACTTATCGACCATATTTACAAGCGACATACACGGAATATCTCAGTCGCGAACAGCAGTTTAAGGTGTTTTTAATTAGTGCTAAATCTGATGAAGGATTGGGGGAAGCGAGTCAGGAGTTTCGCTCGAAACTTTAGGGCATTAAACTTCTGTAAAAATCCAGAAAATCTCTATGTTTATCTGTGTTTATCTGTGTTTATCTGTGGTAAAAAAGCCCTTTTATAATAGACTTATCCAAAAAATTAACTCAAAGGCAGGCAGGATGCCTACCCCACAAGAGTTATTGGAGAACTCTAATGAACCGCTCCCGGACGCTCCCGGACACAGAGGAAAGAGGGAGAAGATATAGGAGTGATTAACTCAGATTTGATTTAATAGGTGTGAGGTTTATTTCGATGGTTCGTTGTTTGCTCTGGTATCGTTATTTTCTGGGGTTGATTTCAATTTCAACTTTGTCTGTTTTGGGTTTTGCTTCAGTAGGTTTGGCACAAGTAACACCTACAGTTAACAACAATAATCAGGTTATTTCTACTCGTGCAATTGACCTTTTGGAGCAGCAAAATTCGGCGGAAGGTGAACAGAAAATCACCCTAGAGGAGCTTTCGATATTCGATCGCCTCCAATCCCCAAATCAAGTTTCTCAGCAAACAGAATCTTCGTCAACTAACTCTTACGATCCTAATGCGGGGATTCTGATTCCGCCAAGAGTAGCAGAGGGAAGTGCGATCGAAAGAGTTTATATTCACCTGAGAAATCCCACAAACGATCCAGCAAAAAATCAGCAGTTACAACAACAAATAACTGAGACTTTTGCGATTCGTGCAGGTGGCAACTTTAGTCCGCTATTTGCTGAAAGAGCTACTAATCAAGTGCAACAATTAGCTTTTGTTCAATCGGCAGAATACCGAGTTTACCAAGCAGATAACCCAGGTGGGGTAGTTGTTGCTTTGTTAGTTAATCTGCAACCAGAAGATAGTTCAAAACCACCAGAAAGTAAAGAGCCAAAAGGCATTTTTGTAACTGGGAGATTTGGTGATTTTCCGACGCTTTATGAGAGCGATCGCGCTTTGGTAAAAGTCATCTTAAATGCTGGATTAGGAGTTTTCAGCGATACAAATTCTTGGTTTGGTAACACCCAAGATTTTGTCAGAGGAAACTATCAACCTAAAGGCACAATTACTTGGCCTGAATTCTATATTGAACCGGGTTTGGCAGGTATTACTAAAATTGGTGATATTCCTCTCTATGTTTACGGCGCATTTAGTTTCACTCAATCGGCAACTTTAGCTCCTGATATTTTTCGTGACGATACTCGGTTCTATGGTGCAGTGGAAAAACTTTATGGCGGGTTTCTCTTCGCTCAAAAAGGTTCTCCTATATCATTCAATATATCAGCAGGACGACAAAACTTTCAACTAAATCGCAATTTTCTATTTGGACAAGTGCTGGGTTCTGCTAATGCTTTAGAACGGGGTGCTAGTTTTCTCAATGCGCGGACAGTTTATGATAATGCGGTTTTAGCCGATTTGCGAATTGGTCAATTCTTAATTCAAGGATTTTACTTGAATCCGAATGAATTACCGATCGCTGATACCGAATCACGTTTTTTAGGTGTTAATTTAAAGTACAATGATAACCGCAATATTGAAGCATCACTCGCATATATTACAGTTCCCCAATCAAACACAATTTACGCTTTTCCTGACGGACAACAACAAACTAGGGAAGGTTTACAAGTTATTAATCCGCGAGTACGTTGGTCATCTCCTTTCGGCATCGAAGGGTTATGGCTAGAAAGTGAATATGCTCACGAATGGAATAGTAACTTTGCTATGTCTGCTCATGCAGGTTATATTTGGGGAGGTTATACTTTTAAAAATGCTCCTTGGCGACCTAGTATTAGTTATCGATTTGCTGCTTTCAGCGGCGATAATCCGAAAACTTCCACTTACGAAAGATTTGATTCTTTGCGCGGTGGCGGATTAGGTGATTGGCTACAAGGGATTAATTTGGCTAAAGTTTACTCGAATGGCAATTTACTTTCCCATCGAGTTGAATTTAAAGTACAACCCACTGATAGGTTACAATTTTCTGTAGATTACTTCTATTTGTTTGCCAATCAGTTGAACAATCTGGGGGGAAATCCAGCTTTATCAACGCTGGAATCTCGCAGTATTGGACATGAGGTGATGTTAACAACTCGTTGGTCAATTTCGCAAAATTTGTTCTTTCTTTCTGTCGGATCGATCGCGTTTCCCTCTGATGGAATCCGCCGCGCCGTAACAGATGATACGAATCCCTGGTTTACCTTTCAAATTTCTCTGTTTTTAGGTTTCTAACGTACATTTTTTTAATCTTAGGAGATTACCATGAGCGAAAGAATTGAAAAATTCTGTGACGATCTGAAAGTCCAGTTGAATGGGATTGAAAGTCATTTACTCCAAGTCAAAGAAAAACTGACTACAGCTTCTAAAGAAGCAGAATCTACAATCAAAGAAAAGCTAGAAATAGCGAAAGCCAAGTTAGAAACTAAAAAGCAGGAAGTGGCAACTGCTAAGGAGAAACTGACGCAACGTATTGAAGCGAAAAAGGCAGAAGTTGAAGCGGAAGTAGCAGAATGGAAAGCGCAAAAGGCGAAAGACAAACTGTTAAAACACGCTCAAGAAGCGGAAGAATATGCGCTGGCTGCGATCTTACTTGCCGCTGCTGCTGCGGAAGAAGCGGAGGTAGCTGTTTTTGAGGCGATCGAAGCGAGAATAGCCGCTGAGGAAGATAGTGTAGAAGTTCTCAAGAGTTAATTACCCATACTGTAGAGACGTTGTATACAACGTCTCTACAAGGTTTGGCGATCGAAGTTAAGCTAATGCTGATTAGGTGATATTCTTCTTAAATAAAATTCTAGGATATGTGAGATGGAATCTGCGGATTTTTGGGAATTAGTTAAAGGAGCGATCGCACTCAATCCAAAAGCATTTGAGGTGATGGCAAAATTACCCGATGCTAACAAAATAGCAATTAATGTATTGTTGTTAGCGGGTTTTTCGCAGGCGATCGGACAAAGTATTATCCTATTCATCAACCGAGTCAAACCTTTCCGTTTCATTCTGAGCCTGTTACTATCCGCCATTTTGTTTGTCTTTAGCTATGGTTTTTGGATCTGGAGTACTTGGCTAGTTAGTCGGTTTTTGTTTCAACAAACTGTTGATTACGACATAGTTTATCGCATGGTGGGATTGGCTACGGCTCCCCAAATCCTGAGTTTTTTAATCGCTATGCCTTACTTCGGTGTACCGATACAAGTTTTACTTTCCCTGTGGACTTTACTGGCATTTGTCCAAGGTTTTAATGCGGCGACGGGGTTTGGTGTGTGGGAAGCTTTTGCTTGTAGTTTGCTAGGATGGTTTGTTTTGCAAATTTTACAGCGAACGATCGGAAAACCAATTGCAGCCTTGGGCACTTGGCTGGCAAATACTACTGCTGGAACTAACTTAGTAACTGACTTACGCAGCTTAGAAACCATGTTAGAAACTGGCTTACAAAGTAACCCAAGCAATCAGGATAACAGAAACTCATGAGTAACCAAGCATCTACCCGATGGAAAAAATTCTGGCAGCTGGCTTTAGTTACCGGGGCGTTGATAATTTTGTTGCCCCTTCTACCCCTGCTGATTCAAACTGCTTTTGCTGCCATGAGCGTAACTGTTCGTTTGATCTTTAATCTAGTCGGAATCGGTGTGCTGGCGCTACTTTTAGCGATTTTGCTTACTCCTCTAGAAGCGTTAGGTTGGTGGGCGGGGTGGTATGGCGATCCGATCGAAACCACAAAGCAAAACTTGGGTAAACTTCAAGAACAAGTACCCGCAGAAATAGCAGTTTCTCGCTATGTAATTTATCTTGATGGCATTGGTCAGGCAAAATTTGACTATCTCCCGGATGTAGAAAGGTTTTTGGATGATTTAGCTAAGGTATTGCCTGATGATATTCAAATCATCCGGGGTTTAATGCCCTATTCACCGATGAACCGCGCCTTGACTGAGAATCGTCCCTTTGCTTGGTTCTGGAACTGGGCCGATCGCGTACAATCGACCGGAAATGGCGGTTTGCTGGCTTTTGTCATCAATCTGCGAAATATGTTTATGGTTTCGGTGTCTGCTGATAGTCGTTATGGGCCGATCTACAACCGGGGAACGGCTCAGGTGATCTACAATAGCTTACTCAATCATGGTTATGTACCCGGAAGTGGTTTACCGATCACTTTGATTGGTTTTAGCGGTGGTGGACAGATTTCGATGGGAACTGCACCTTATTTAAAGGATGCTTTGCAAGCACCGATCGATATTATCTCGATCGCCGGAGTGTTTAGCGGCAATAACAACTCTCTAAAACTAGAACACTTTTATCATTTAGTTGGCAATAAAGATATTGTGGAACGGGCAGGGCCGATCTTCTTTCCCAAACGCTGGAAACTGTTATTTCTTTCTTACTGGAATCGCACTAAACGGATGGGGAAAGTGACTTTGATTAATCTTGGCCCAGTTGGACATCAAGTTCCCGGTGGTGTGATGGATGCAGATTTGTTGCTTTCCGATGGTCGCAGTGCGCTACAACAAACTGTAGATTGGGTGGCTGAGATTCTTCAAGGAACGGCTCAACTCGCAGAACTGAATAAACCCCGCATTCTGAGTAATCTCGATCGCTATCGGGAAGCTGCCTTCAATCGTCCTGAATTTTACCCGATTCATGCTTCAGTCCATAGCGAACGCTATCATCCCGTTGCTAACTGGATCGGTCGCTTAATTTTACCAACTCCTGAGCAACGACAATCTCAAAGTGTGCCTTTTGAGATTCATCATGCACCCCAGGAATATGCCAATCTGATCGGTCAAGTCGTCACTTTGCGTTGGAGTGAAGATGCAAAAGTTCAAGCTTACTTGCGCCAAGTAACTAAAGATGTGCATTTCAGCCCCACTGCTGAATACAAGAGTCAACAAGGTGGTGTGTACCCAACTCGTCTGAATCACTGGCAATTAGTTGATCCGCTAGAATCTTTGGCAGGTGCTCACCCGGAAGACGATCTAATTGTGGCATTACCCGATCCGATAGTAGTGCAGGTGTTGGAAGGGGAAAATGCGATCGATCTTGTGATTTCCCGTGAGCCCATTCAAATTACTGGACGTTTCTACGGTTTGGTAAAATTCTTGGCATCGGTTGATAAATCTGCGACTCCAGAACATTTTCGCGTCGTTCATTTCAACAAAGCTAGTCAGCAGTTTGATGGAGTAGAGGAAGTTGTCTGGTTGCCACAGGTGGTTAAGGATGATAATGGCACTTATCCTTTTACAAATAAAGGGATTGAACAATCTCCGCTGAATGAAACAGGTTGGTACATCTACGGCGCACCAGACAACGAGGGATTTTTTGTCGTACAGGCGATCGCTCCCCGTGCCTTATTTCAACTTAGTGCTAATCAAGAAGTTGTGGGACGAACAGAGGTAGAAACCTTTCTGAAAAAGGAAGCATGGGGAAATTTAAATCAGCAAAAAGGCAAGATTAGCTCAACTCGTTTAAGTTACTCGTCTAAGTCCTTAAAGCAAGCTAAAAATCAGTTGCAGGAAGGTAGTCGCGCCTTACTAGTTCATGTTTATGGTGGGATTGGTGGGAAAAAGATTGAACCCTCTGCTCAAGGCCCTGTTTACTTTGGACACTTTGCCTTTGGTGTTGCTACAGTAATCCGCGAACCGCTGAGTGATGAGTTACGCTGGGACATTATCTATCACCAAATTTATACTCAAAATCCAGATGGGTTAACGTCTGGAAGTATGCACTGGTCAAGGTATATGGGCGATCGTCAATTTGGTTGGATCGGAGTGCGCCCAATTTCCGATACACTAATTGAATTCGAGCCTTTTACTGGGAATTATGAGGTAGCGGAGGGAAAACAGCGATCGCCCTTAGATGTGTTAACTCGTCAGTTGGAAGTGATGGCAGCGCGTTATCGGATTGGTGATGGTACTGGGGGAACTTATGTTGGGCCTGCGAACAACTGCTCTCAAGATTCTAATCAAAGTTTGTATGCTGCTTTAATGGAGATGGCGCGATCGATCCGAAATCATCCCGATATCAAAACCTGGATGAAACAACATCCCGATCAAGCACAAAGACTTAAGCAACTAGAAAAACTCGGTAAGGATCTAAAATGGCACTTGATGCCCTTTGGCAGTGCCCGTGCCGATTGGTTAGGAGAATCCGCTGTTTTAGGTAGTACTTTGGAAGACGATCCATTACAAACTTTGCTCAGAGGTTTAGTTAGTTGGCGAACGGTGCTTCCTCGTGTTGCCAGTGACAGCATTACAGAATGTTTTCTTAGGCAAGGTGCAACGTCATGGATGTTACGCACTAATCAGTTAGGTGGAGACGATCCAGATATTGCCCCTCTTGCACCTCTGACTTTTTAACGAAAACTAAGGCAGGCAGGATGCCCGCCCCACAAGAGTTACAGCTTTCTTGTGGGGTGGGCATCCTGCCTGCCCCATCCTTAGTAACGCACCATTCCACTAGCAACTTGAGTTAATGAGTTGAGTTGCTTGCCAACTGCTGAATCAACTGATGTCGATTGAGGCGGTTGGTGAGTCGGGTGATTAGTTCTTCTGGTACGATCGGTTTCGATATATAGTCATCCGCGCCAGCAGTAAAAACTTGATTGACAGTTTGGCGATCGCTACGAACACTCAAAACTAAAATTGGCAACCATGCCCAGCGGGATGAGTTACGAATTTGTTGACACAATGCTAATCCATCGATCTCAGGCAATAGAATATCTACTATTAATAAATCGGGTTTTACTTGTTCCATCACTTCCCAAAGTTCGGTTGCCTCAGTTAGGCAATGGGTTTGCATTCCCTGTACAGTTAAAATAGATTGAATTTGGTTTAATAGGTTTGGATCGTCGTCAATGGCAAGGATGCGGGTATTTTTCCAGGTGGAAGTTGTGGAGGATTGAGTATTAGACATCTCCAATAACTCTTGTGGGGTAGGCATCCTGCCTGCCTTATATATTCTTTTTTGCAGAGGTATATTGGGTGGTGCGATCGATCTTTGTGTTCCATCCAACTCTCGACGCAATGCTTGAATCCATTGCCAGAGTTGAGTTGCACTTTCTGGGGGAACGAGAGGCAAACGAAACACATCTTCAATTTGTTGGGAAAGTTGGGCAGCGATTTCAAAACCAAATACGCCAAGAGTTCCGGCGAGTTTATGTGCAGTAAATACGGTTTGTTGACGGAGTGTTTCTTCTAAATTACCAGATTGTAAGATGGCGATCGCTTGTTCTAACTCAGCGATTTTATCCAAACTTTTGCTATATGCACGTTCCCAAACATTAGCGGTGATCTTGTTGATTTGCTCTAAAGCAGGTGGTTTTTGTAAAGCAGGATTGAGGCGATATCCTTGTCCATAAAGTGTTTGAATTAAATCTTCTCCTCCTACCTGTTCTAGTTTACGACGAATGCTCCGAATGTGGGATTTTACTGTTGCTTCGGTGGGGATTTCTTGATCGAGACTCCAAAGGCGATCGATAATCTCCGATCGATTAAACACTTGATGAGGATGGCGGAGTAATAGTTCTAAAATTAAGTATTCTTTGCGTCCAATTTTGAGTAATTGCCCATTGTATGTTACTTGGCGGGAAACTGGATCGAGGCAGAGGCGATCGTATGTGAGAATAGAGTTAGGAACTAATGGATTACGCCTGGTTAATGTGTGAATCCGAGCAGTTAATTCTTGAAGATCGATCGGTTTTGTCAGATAATCATCAGCACCACTTTCTAAACCTAACAATTTATCGGTAACACTATCACGAGTAGTTAATAACATAATCAAGATCGGGTTTTCTGCCTGACGCAAACGACGACAAAGACTAATCCCATCTAACTTAGGCAACATCACATCTAATAATAATAAATCATAAGTAAACTGTCCCAGCAATTCCCAGGCAGTTTCCCCATCTGTCGCCCCATCAACTAGAAAGTTTTGCTTAGTCAGTGTTGTCTGTAATACTTCCTGGGTATGACTATCGTCCTCTACCAACAAAATTTTCATCTCGTGATTATTGAACTATTAGTTTTCTTTTCTTGGTACGTTGTTGCGCTTTAGCGCTCTTCTCAGGTGCTAAAGCGCAACAACGTACTTTC
>NZ_JBHFNQ010000019.1:0-2136 GCF_041929345.1 Floridaenema aerugineum BLCC-F46 | reverse complement strand
ACTCCAAGCTCGTGGAACAAAGTTCTGCGGTAATATCAACTTCAAATGGCTGACAAACTTAGACATTCCCATTGGTGCATAGTTGTGAGCTTTGCAATAGGCTGTGTAGAAAGAATGCAGAATGTGATGATTCACCAACTTTCCGGGCTGGGATGGTCGTAAACACAAATCTACAAAGCTTTTAACCGAATCACCATATAAAGCTGCGTCTAACTTAACCGAACGAATGCGCTCGTTGGTTGGTTCTGCAAGCAAAATCAAATCTCGTTCCTGTGAAGGCATTGCCAGTGCCCAAGAAATAATGTCGGCTATTTCGGTTTCCAGTTTCTGCCCTAAGTGGGGGTCGGTCTGTACTTTCTTATTTAACAGAGGAATAGGATAAGCCCGTCGTTCCCATCCGTCTCCGGCGTACTCTATCTGCAAGTGGTCAACTGAGGCTACCCAAAATCGCACGTTCCACTTAATAGATGGTGCAACGGAAGAAAATAGCGCTCGTGCAGACATGGCTCCATTATCCACTAGTTCATAAAAAGCGCGTAAACCTTGCACAAAGCCGCCTACGTCAGGAATGGCGAAAATTGCTTTGCCTGTAAGGTGTTGGTAACGCCCTTCGGGAGTAGCCAGATTAGAAAATTCTCCACAACCAGCACTGTTACCATAAAAACTAGACCACAATCTTCCCAAGGTTCCTTTACCGCCTCCAGATTGACCCAGCAGATGGGGAAATTTACCATAAGGTGCGGTTGGGTCTAAAAACATAGAAGTGAATGCCCGAATCACCGGAATCATGTCTGACCCATAAGAGGCTTTGAGGAATTCGTGGAAGTGAGTCGGGATTGGCCGATCCGGAATGTAATTGTAGGGAATGTAACTGGTGAGATAATCTTCTTTATTATGTGGCATTTGTTCGCCGGAAACCATGTTAACTGTGACGTTCAAAAATGCTCGCAGATGTTTGTTGTCTGGGATATTTTCTAACAAAAGATGTATTCGACAGAAGCCGAATGCTGATTCTATATGCGCCTTGGTAGCATAAGGATAAGTGGCAAACCATCCTTCTTCAACAGAGCGTTTCAAGCGGAAAACTTTTTCGGTGGCTTGTGCAATCATTTTGTAGATTTTTTCGTCGTCAACGTGCTGCCATGCTACGCCTGTATATTGATAGAAAGCTGAACCCATAACTTTCCAGTTGCCTTTACCACTGGCAAAAATTTGATTGAATACCCAGGAATCAAAAGTTTGGTTGGTTGCACAACACTCGAAAGGTAAGTTCAGTGTTTTACATATTTGTTCATACCGGGCTTCTTTTGGATTAACTCCAATTGAAGATGATTCGGATAGCTTTTGCGTTTTCTGTTTTTCCTGAATTTTCTGCTGGAATTGCTCGCAGATTGCTCGTAATTTTTGAATGCTGAATTTAGTCGCTTTCTTCAGGCTATTTAGTACTAATTGTTGTTCCAGGTCGTCTAGTAATTCTATGGCTAGAGCGATCGCTTTTTTGACGGCGGCACTAAGCCATTTTTGTGGAATCAAAGCGAATCTCTGTACCCACTCGAGCAGAAATTGCTTAGGGGTGTAAGCTTCCTGAATTAGTTTTCGGTAGTCTTCTTTGGTGTATCCGGCTTTGAAATACTCACACAGTCCAGCTTTGGGCTGTCCAGCAATTGCGGGGATTAAGTTAATTTTGCCTTTTAACCAGATCCCACAGTGAATTAGGCTAGTGATTACATTGGGATTTGTCCAACCGTCGGAATCAAAAATGGTAGTTAAACCTGTGCCTTGTGGTAATGCTTTGTAATGACTAACTCCGGCTAGAGCGCCTGTGGGTATTTCTCCTTGCAGAGTTCCAGCTTGTGAATCTTTGTATCCTTCAGTAATTACGCGGCAGTTTTCTGGTAAATATGCCTGAGCTTTCGCTTTACAGGGGGTAAGGTATTTGGCGCAAGAGCCATCTTCTCTCTTGATGGGGGTATCTAAGCGAATTTGTCCAAAGCCATCGGTGAATGGGAAGTAGATGCCACTACCGGAAATCCAGGAACCTTTAGCCCAAACTTTGAAGCCCTTTTGGATTGCTTCTGATTCTGTAATGCTGCGAACTCCTAGAGCCTGTAATTGATTGATTTGGCTGGTGGTGAA
>NZ_JBHFNQ010000189.1:0-6743 GCF_041929345.1 Floridaenema aerugineum BLCC-F46 | reverse complement strand
AATTGTGCCTCCCCCCTAATCATTTTTTAAAATTTTATTTTTTTTTTATATTTGGTGAATTTATTCTCCTTTTTCTTTTGGGTTTTTTGTGGGTTGGTTAAATTCATTAATAACCCCTACAATAAATTACCCCTACTGTGACTACCAACTACCAATTTTTGCCATGTTCTCTCAAGTCTATTACGTAATTCGTTCTACAGCTGACGGTCGTTACTTAGCCGCCCATCCAGAAAGCAATTCAGAAACAGCTAATCCCACAGGTTATTTGTTGATGTTCTCTGAAGATTTTGAGGCGTTAAGTTACTTAAATACTCATGGCGCAAATGTGGCAAATCGCTTCGCTGTAGAATCTGTTCCGGGAAGTCAACTCAAAAATCTGCTAAAACGTTGGGGTTTTGCGGGTGTAGGTGTGGTGCGCGACCCACTTTTGCCAACTATTGAGTTTTTTGTCCAAAATTGAGGCTATTATTGCCTATTCCTTCCGGTTGAGTTTGGGTGGGAATTTTCATTGGCACAGATATATCTAGCTACAGATGTGAGGGTGAGAAAAATATGAGCAAATAGTAGGAGGTTGCTGAATTGAGCTTTCTTTAGCCATTATCAACAACTACTCGTTAGTTTTTACTTTAATAGAGAGGAGAAGCCTACTATGCGCTTTATCAATTTTAATGTTTCCAATTTGCTACGCCGCGTTCGTTTTTTCGTAGCTGCTTGCGTCTGTGCTTTGCTAGTAATGTCATACACTTTACCTGCTTACAGTGCTACTTCTAGACCTACTGAAGGCGAAGCCAATTTGTTAGAAATTGAAGGGAAATCTCAAGATGCTATTTCTAGTAAAGATCCTTCAGATTTCGGTTTGCACAAGCAAGTTAAGGAAACCAATCCTGGGTTGAACGAAATCCAAGGAACTGCTGATGCTGATAAGATGAAACGCCCTGAAAATACCTCAAATAACACGAAGTCTGTTGAACAAATTATCGGTAACACTTTGGAAAAAGTGACTGGTGAAAAGTAATAGCAAAATTTAATTACAATTTGACGACTAAAAAAGGGTAGGCTGGGTGTCTACCCTCGTTTTTTTTCAATTTACCATCTGGGTTGTTGTCAGGATTTTAGTTCTTCTATGTAGAAAGTAAACGACTTTAGTCGTTACAACAGACTAATAATTGATTAATTAAGAATTATATTATATCTACCTATTGGTAGATGTCCAATGAGCAGCAGCATTTCAAAATTCAAAAAATGTTCTGGAAAAAATCGATTTTCCCCAGTAGAATATGAGTTGATTAACAAAAAATAGGTGGTAGTTACCCATTCTATTTTCAATTTACAGCTAAAATACTAAGGATGCCGGGATGAGCAGACGCGCAGATTATAGCTTTCCAAATCAAGATGTGGTGGCAAGCTCATCGGCTTCCCCTAAACCAGCGTTAGCATTCACGGATGCGATCGCTCTCATTGTAGGTATTGTAATTGGTGCGGGAATCTTTGAAACTCCGGCTTTAGTTGCGGCTAATGCAGGAAGTTCGCCATTAATAATTTTGCTCTGGTTAATCGGCGGCGCAGTATCTTTTATTGGTGCTTTGTGCTGGGCAGAATTAGCCACAACTTATCCTCATGCTGGTGGCAATTATTATTACCTGCGTCGGGCTTTTGGTAAGAATGTTGCTTTTTTATTTGCTTGGGCAAGAATGACAGTAGTTCAAACTGGTTCCATTACTTTGTTAGCATTTATTTTTGGTGATTATGCTACTCAGTTGTGGAAGTTAGGTGATTATTCTTCATCGATTTATGCTGGCATTGTAATTGTGGGTTTGACAGCTTTAAATATAGTCGGAGTTCAGCAGGGAAAATGGACACAAAACTTGTTAACTTTGGCTAAAGTTATCGGCTTAGTATTGGTAATAATTTGCGGTTTATTTCTGACTTTACCAATGGAAGAAGCGGCAACTTTGGGACAAAAAACCTCTGGTTCTTGGGGTTTGTCCATGATTTTTGTGTTGCTGACTTATGGGGGTTGGAATGAAGCTGCTTATATTTCGGCTGAGTTGCGAAATGTACGGCAGAATATGGTGCGATCGCTATTAATTAGCATTGCCATCATTACTGCCATTTATTTGTTAATTAATGTCGCCTATCTGCAAGGTTTAGGTGTTACTGATATGGCGAGTTCAAAAGCAGTAGCAGCTGATTTAATGAGAAGGGCAATTGGTAAACCTGGGGCAATATTTCTGAGTTTATTAATTGCTGTTTCTACTTTAGGCGCAATTAACGCAACGATTTTTACAGGGGCGAGAACTAACTATGCGTTAGGACAAGATTTTTCAGTATTTAGTTTTCTGGGGAAATGGCAAAATAAAAACAGTACTCCGGTCAATGCTTTAATGGTGCAAGGTGCGATCGCTCTTCTCCTAGTTTTATTAGGCACTTTGACACGCAAAGGCTTTCAAACAATGGTAGATTACACCGCCCCAGTATTTTGGTTTTTCTTTCTCTTAACCACAATTTCCCTGTTTATTTTACGTTGGCGCGAACCAGAAACTCCCCGACCATTTAAAGTTCCTTTCTATCCAATTACGCCAATAATGTTTTGCCTAATTTGTGGTTATTTACTCTACTCTAGTCTTGCTTATACTGGAGTGGGAGCATTAGTGGGTGTAGCAATGGTAATCGTTGGCGCACCAATATTAATTTGGCATAATCGTCAACGAGTTTGAACAAACTTAGTTCATCAAATCAGGAGTGAAGAATGCAGTTGCAACCAATTAAACTTTTACTGATTGCTGGTGTGAGTATTAGCAGTTTACTATTTGCCGGATGCAATCAAACCGTGCCAAAAAATGACCAAGCTAAAGCACAAGTAGCGCAGCAAACACCCGATATTAACGCCCAATTATCAGATGTGGAAAAAGATGTACCTTTTGTACCCACACCAGAAGTAGTTGTAGCAGAAATGCTCAAACAAGCAAAAGTTACTAAACAAGATGTACTTTATGATTTGGGTAGTGGTGATGGCAGGATTGTAATTACAGCTGCTCAAAAATTCGGCGCAAGAGGTGTGGGAATAGACATCGATCCTGAATTGGTAAAAAAAAGTCAACAAAATGCTCAAAAAGCTGGAGTAGCTAACCGAGTAAAATTCTTGCAACAGGATTTGTTTAAAACCGATCTTAGTGAAGCAACAGTAGTCACACTTTACTTACTTCCTGATATAAATTTAAAACTCCGACCCAAGTTACTTTCAGAACTAAAACCTGGCACAAGAGTTGTTTCTCACAACTATGATATGGGTGAATGGAAACCCGAAACTGTGGTAAAAGTTAAAGGGCCAGTTTACGAACACACAGTCTATTCTTGGGTAGTTCCTAAAGAAATTCCTGCGAATTTGCGCCCCACAACTGGAACTACTCAACCAGCTGTTCCCACTACCAAGTAAGTTCGCCGATAACGGGGTTGGTAAGGGGTGTGCTTTCCTCTCCTTCCTCTTTTAGGTAGGAGAGGAAAGCACACCCCTTACACTAACAAATGAGCGGTATGGCTTGTCCTATAGATTTAGGGCTACCAAAAGCTCCGCCCTCTGGAGCGGGCGGGGTAGTTTACGCAGATTAAGTAGGGTGTGTGACGGTGTTACTTGAATATTGCACCAATGTTTCACGAATTTTGGCCCTCACGCACCGCCTTCAGGCAAGATTGACACTCTCACCGTTAATCAAGAAAGGATGTAACGGGAGATTCTTGGGCTGAATCTTGCCACTTCCAACTTGTGTCAGATTTGGTCTTACAGTTTCATGTCTAGTCCGACTACACCTTTTAGGGCAAGCACTCTTATGGACTACTCCCCAAGCGTAACTTTCCTTGTGCCCCAAGGTAGTTTATTCAATTTGTTTCTCGTCCTTACCGTGTGGACTTAGTTTTACACCATTGACGGCTAGGAATTTCGAGATCACGGAGTAGGACGTTTTACCTGTTTCCTCACGTTCTCGCGGTTAACAACCTACATTTATACTTACATGAAGGTGGCGTTATGTGTACACATGATGAAAGAAAAGTCATTAAGATTTAGGTTGTCAGAACGCAGATACAACAAGCTAAAACTATACGCAGCAAGCAAGGAAAAAACCATGACTCAGGTTATCGAAGATTGGATAGATCGCTTGGCTAAAATCGATGCTTCGCTTCTGAGGAACGTTGGTCACATTCATCTCCCGTTAAACTGCTCTGTAACGGGAGTCTTCTTGTTCCATTGAGATAAAGTTTTGCGTTTTGAGTGTGTAGATTCTCTCTCCAAGGTAGATGTAACAAAGTGTAACGATCTTCGAGAATCGTAGATACTAATACCAAAACGAACAAGATTCATGATCCCAAGTATTGAAGCTAAACCAAAGAGTCAATTACTACCTACAGAATACGATCGCGCAGAGCAGCAATTTATTCAACTGCTCGAAACAGAAGATTTAGACAAAAAGTTGGCAGCACAGATAGTGAACGCCAGTGAATTTGAAAAAGTACTCAACAAAGCAATAGAAGTTGCTTACGCAGGAACATCTGGGGATGATTCTGCACACCGCTTTTTGCAGCGCGTGTTGTATCGCATTAATCGGCTAAAGCTCTTTTGGTATGACGATTTGCGCCATTATACCAATGAGCGATCGCTCTACTTGAGAACAGTACGTGACCAAATAGAGGAAGCTTGGCAGGAGTGGGAAGCGGCACAACTGAATGTAGCGGCGTATCAAGGAATAGATGATATTGGGCAAGCATTGCGCGATCGCTTTGCTGCTGATGTCGATCCTGCTCCATCTGCTGATGGTTTATTTTATCGCGATCGCGTCACTGAAATTGGTTATCGTCGTTTGGTAGCGATCGCCTCCCTAGATGGATTAGTCGAAGCAAGTCAGCTTTCTCGGACTCTAGGCGGTGTCGGTAATGAAGTCCATGCCGTGCTGACAAGGTTGTTGATCGAAGAATACGGTGGCGGTCGCCTTTCCCGCAAGCACTCTTCCCACTTTACAACCATGCTGGAAGAACTAGGGATGCTATCCCGACCAGAGGCGTATTTTGATTTAGTCCCTTGGCAACTTCTAGCGATCGTCAATCATAGTTTTCTGCTCACCGAACGTAAGCGCTATTTCCTACGCTATATTGGCGGACTCCTTTACGGAGAGCTTTCCGTCCCAGCTACCTTCCGCAACTATCAAGCCGCTGGTGAGCGATTAGGATTTTCAGCTGCGGCAATGAGCTACTGGAATCTGCACATTAAAGTAGACGAACTACACGGTCGTTGGATGTTGGACGATGTTGCTATACCACTTGTAGCACTGTATCCCGCTGATGCTTGGGAGTTAGTTTTTGGTTATGATCAGCAGCGACTGTTGAGCGATCGCGCTGGCACTGCTGTAGCCCAAGCAGTACGGGAAGCCCAGCAAACCGCATTAAAGGCGGATAATTGATAAATTCTCTCAAAAAGCCTTTATTTGTAAGGTGCGTTAGTGATAAACAACGCACCATCCCACTATATTTATCCAACCCAATTATAAACTAGTCATTAACTTTACTAACTCAGTGGATAAGTCACCTGTAGAAGCAGATTTTTTGGTAAATAGAACACCAGCTAAAAGGTAGATATTCTTTGAGTAAAAGGCTCTCTTATTTCTTCGTAACTCCTGAATTCTATCTTTAACTTTTGGTTCAGAGCTATAATACCCAAACTGTAAGGGTGAAATTGCAAAATCGGAAACAAAGTAACCATTTGCTAGTGCATAGTTAATCAACCCTTGAGGATTTGAATAACTAGAAACTAGGACTAGGACATTTGGATAATTTAAAGACAAAAGCTGTTTAGTAACAGTAATTCCCTCTACACCACCATGCAACAAAGGTTGGTAAATCTTGTTATCTAATGCTGGAAGATAGGGAGGATTTGATACAAGATAAGTAGCATCAGGTCTAGTAGAATCAAATAAGCAACGATTGTGGACTATATATCTATCGCTTAGTTTATACTCTTTAATTTTTGACTTTGCCACTTGACAAGCTAAACTATTTAACTCAAATCCATGTATGATACCTTCAAATTCGGTTCTAAGCAAAGACTTAATAACGGGACTCCCATCACCAGAACCAAATTCTAAAATTGACTCGGAATTAAAACAATTATTCAAAACTAATGTTTCTAAGCAGTGCGAATAAAAATTGGATTCTTCGGGACAAAAGAAAACATCTTTCAGCGGCTGAGAAGTAGTCAGCATAAATCAATTAAATAATAAACTATACAAAACTTAATATATAAATAATATTGCAAACATCTACCATCGGAATTATAGGTATAATTCGCCCATAGTTAGATGATATAGATGTAATACTTGGATTTGCGATCAAAGGAGCATAATTGTTTTTAGAAAGGGATTTTTAGTGCGATCGTGCTTCCGAAGGTGGTATTATTAACCTTTAAAAATACCTTGGTTAATCTAGAAAAACCAAGAACAATGATTTTCAATAGATAGTAGCTACGCTACTATCTAAGTTTGATTCAAACCAAGGCTAATAACAGTTTCCCAAAGCCCGTTAGATCAAAAAACCCCCTTTCGATGAGAAAGGAGGCTTTTTGTTTATCAAGAAAACCCTGGCACCTTGCTATTGTCCCTGGCAGCAACCCGCCAAGTATCTTCGCCGCCGCAACGTTTCACCACCGAGTTCGGGATGGAATCGGTGTGGTTCCATTGCGCCAACAGCACCAGGAAAAC
>NZ_JBHFNQ010000188.1:0-12567 GCF_041929345.1 Floridaenema aerugineum BLCC-F46 | reverse complement strand
TTGAATTTCCCGATTTTCGGTCTGACAAACAATTAATATTAGGTACGTTGTTGGGGGGTTTAGGGAAAAAAAAAAGAAAAAAAAAAAAAAAAAAAATAGAAAAAAAAATATTAATTTTTTTTAGTTTTTTGCGTTTTCGCTAAAACGAACGCCCAAAACGCCCAACAACGTACTGGGAACTTAAGTTAGTAGTGATTTCCTACTTTTCTGTGGTGAACTGCGGTGAGAGAATCAGCTTTACTAACTCTGCCACTTTCGACAGTTGCATAAACAATGTAATGATCGGCGCATTCCATTCGACTAACTACAAGGCATTCTACATAAGCCAGAGCATCAGTTAAAATTGGGCAACCATTTTCTGCTAGTTGAGTTTTCACACCAGCAAAGCGATCGGCCCCTGGAGCAAAACGCTTTAAAAAGTGTTTCATTAAGCTTTGATAATTGCCTTCTTCCAACACATTTAAAACAAATTTATCTCCCGTGTGCATCAAAGATTCGATCGCCCGATCTTTAGCCACAGCAATGGTAATTCCCAAAGGTTTGAAACTCGCTTGCACTACCCAAGAAGCTAGCATCGCACTGCTAACATCGCCTTTTTTCGCAGTAATAATGTAAAGTCCACCGCTAATTCTTCCCAAGGCTTTATCTAAGTCACTATCGAGCGATTTCATTTGCTTAATACTGCGATCGCGACTCAAAAATTGACCTAAGTCTGTACCCGCTTCTTCACAGAGTTGATAATTTGCTTCTGACGGATTTTCTGTAACTCGAATTGGGGGAAAAGCTTCAATTAAACCTGACTCTTTAAACTTGTTTCTTAGCGGATAAACTGATTCATCTTCGCCGCCGCCAGACTCAAACAAACCAAAACTTTGTTTCGCTTTTGCCGCTGCTAAAATTGTACTTAAACCAGCTTGAGCCACATTCGCACCTGACAAAGGCGGCATCCCTATTACAATACCCGAAGCATTGCTAACTAATTCGGTAATTTCTTGCGGATCTGCTGATTTTAGATCCATCATTTCTACAGCTACACCAGTTTTGGTGATCCCGTGAGCAATTGTTTGGGAAAGGCGATCGCTAAAGCCATAATCAGAAACATAAAATACCGCCACATTAGTTTCGGCTTTTGTTTGTTCTTGACTCCATTTCCGATAACGACCAGTTAATTCTTTAACATGGTGAGATAATAAAGGCCCATGACCTGTAGCCACAGTCGTAATTTCTGGTAATTCTCCCATCCGCTTTAAAGCTGAGAGAACCGATCGCGCATTTGGCCCCATCAAACAATCGTAGTAATATTTAAAATCCTCTTCAATTACTGCCAAATCTTCATCAAACAAGCTATCAGAACAGTAGTGCATTCCAAAAGCATCGCAAGTGTAAAGAATTTGGGTTTTGTGGTCAAAAGTAAAAATAGTATCAGGCCAGTGTAAATTAGGAGCAATCACAAATTCCAACTCGTGACCGTTACCTAAATCTAGTTTGTCACCATTTTTAACAATGCGGCGCTGAAATGGGTGATGAACTAAATCTTCTAAAAATTGAATGGCAACTTTCGAGCCAACTACTGTAACGTCCGGGACTAGTTGTAAAATATCTTTGACCAACCCGCTATGATCTGGCTCAGTGTGGCTGATAATTAGATAATCAATCTTTGCTGGGTCGATCGAGCCTTTAAGAGTGTCTAAATATAGTTGGCGAAACTTTTCATGGGAAGTATCCACCAACGCAGTTTGCTCACTCTGAATCAAAAAGGAATTATAAGTAGTGCCATTTTGTAGACCAAATTCAATGTCAAAGCGATCGCGATCCCAGTCCAATGACCGAATTGCCTTAGTCTCAGGCGCAATATCTTGCGTCTGTATTGTCAACCGCTTTTGGGGTTTCTCAGTGAGCAATACCATATCTAGCCTCCTTAGCTGGCAACCCAGAGGAAATTTATCTAACCTTTATTCTGACATGATTAAAGTTTAAAGAATTATTAAAAAATTTATAGTACAGTTAAAAAACATAAAAGAGTGAAACGACAGCACGACAAAAAACAAAATCCTTGGTTAGCCTTGATGATCGGCAATTCCCGATTACACTGGGCTAAGTTTAACGGCGCAAAACTGGTAGAAGCCTGGGATATTGAGCATTTTGGGGCTGGCGACGAAAGATTAGCTTCTGGAGAATGGAAAAAAATCCCGCTATATGTCGCTTCAGTAGTGCCGTCAGAAATGATATTTTGGCAAAATTTCCCCAACGTCAAGATAATTAACCGTGACCAAATCCCCCTCAAAGGGATTTATTCTAGTTTAGGGATTGATCGCGCCTTAGCAGTTTTAGGTGCAGGAGCCACTTCCGGCTGGCCTATATTAGTTATTGATGGTGGGACAGCACTGACTTTGACAGGCGCAGACGAGCAACGTCAACTAATCGGCGGCGCAATTTTTCCCGGATTAAAATTACAAATCAAATCCTTAGCACAGGGAACAGCTGCATTACCAGAAATTCCCCTACCCAGTCAGCTTCCCCCCCGTTGGGCATTAGATACAAAATCAGCCATTCAAAGCGGGATAATTTACACAGTAATGGCAGGAATTGTCAATTATATGCAAGCTTGGTGGCGCGAATTTCCCAAAGGACAAATTGTGTTAACAGGTGGCGATCGAACTCTCCTTTTTAGCTATCTAGAATCTCTATTCCCCGACATAGCTAAAAAAGTCAAAGTCGATCCCCATTTAATTTTTTGGGGAATCCGAGATTTAGTCATGAGTCATTAGTTATTGGTCATTGGTCATTGGGTAAATGTGAAAAGCTAAATTTTTCCTTGTCCCAAGAGTCCCCTTGTCTCCTTTCTTAGGCTATTGTAGTCACGCCACTGAGGTAATCTTGTAATTGCCGATCGTGATCGTGACTTAAGTCGCCTTTGGGCAAAGATTCGATCGCAAAAGCCTCAACCTCACTCACCTCTGAAGTATCTTGAATCCCCATAGTTCCCTGCACCGATGCTTCCACCAAAACTGCGATCGAATGAAGTCGTGGATCGCGATCGGGTGCAGAATAAACACCAACTAAACGATGTATTTTCACCAAATGTAATCCCGTTTCTTCCTCTAACTCCCGTTCCACCGTCGTCGGAATATCCTCACCCCAGTTAACAATTCCCCCTGGTAAACTCCATTTTCCCGTATCACGCCGCCGAATTAACACAATTCGACCATCTGGCAAAATTGGAATAATTGTTGCACCTGTAACTGGATGGCGAAATAAAATACCAAGTACAGTTTGAAAAAATTGCCATAGTCGAAGCATATACACCAACAATAGTACAACCAGCGATAATTTTAGCTTTGTTTTATCAAACCAAAGACTTTCTAATTTTAGTCATAAAACTATATTAGCCAAGACTTTTTGTTTTTCTGCCTTTAGCTGTTATGATCAACAAATGCCCTAAAGCGATACTTCTGGTTGTTTCTCAATGAGGTGAATATGTCGAAGCGCCGCAATCCCAAAAAAGAAAAGGCGCAGCGTAATAAAGCTTATGCTCGCAAGTTTCGGAAACGTCAAACTACAGGTCGATTCTCTAAGAATCGGAACTGGAAGAGCGGGAAAAGCAGTGATACCGCCGCAGAAAGTCAAGATGATGAGCTAGAAGCAGGCGGAGCAGATCAATATTAATCCGTCTACCTAGCACCAAGGGAGCACTTTGAGTGGAACAGGGGAAATAAAGAAAAACTCAATTAATGTTTTTGCACCCCTGAACCTTGCTCTCTCTATGTAATTTGGCGATTATTCAAGCACTAAACGATTTTAGGACTGACTACGAGAACGAGCGGCTTGAATAGCTTGTCTTACTTGCTCAAAACCAGTACCGCCATAGCTGTTGCGGGCTGCTACTACTTGTTTGGGAGCGATCGCCTCATAAATATCGCCTGCAAAAGCTGGGTGAAGTTCTTGCCATTCTTCCAAGGTTAAGTCCTTCAACAGCTTATTCGCAGCGATACAAGTCTTCACCACCTTACCGACTAAATTGTAAGCTTCGCGGAAGGGAACACCCCTAGCAGCTAAGTAATCAGCCACATCTGTAGCATTAGAAAAATCTTCTTCCACAGCAGCGGCTAGTCGCTGGGTGCGAAATTCTAAACCTTCCCGCATTAAAATAGTCATTGCTTCTAAGCAAGCTTTTACCGTTTTCACGCTATCAAACAAAGCTTCTTTATCATCCTGTAAATCTTTGTTGTAAGCTAACGGCAGTCCCTTCATCAGCACCAATAAAGCTTGCAAATGTCCAAAGACACGCCCAGATTTTCCCCTGACTAATTCTGGCACGTCCGGGTTTTTCTTTTGGGGCATAATGCTGGAACCTGTGGCGCAGCTATCTTTGAGGGTGACAAAGCCAAATTCTTGGGATGACCAGAGAATTACTTCTTCACTCATGCGGCTGAGGTGAACCATAATTAAACTAGCGGCGCAGAGAAACTCGATCGCAAAATCCCGATCGCTCACCCCATCCATACTATTAGCGTAAACTCCGCCAAAATTGAGCAACTCGGCAGTATAATGACGGTCGATCGGGAAAGTCGTCCCCGCCAAAGCCCCAGAGCCCAAAGGCGAAATATTCACCCGTTGGTAAATTTCCCCCAACCTTTCCCAATCCCGATCGAGCATTTCAAAATAAGCTAATAAATGATGAGCTAAAGATACAGGTTGGGCACGTTGTAAGTGAGTATAACCAGGAATTAAAGTTTCTACATTAGTTTCCGCCAAATCCAGCAAAACCCCTTGAAATTCTCTAATTTGCTGACGAATTTGATTAATTTGGTCACGCAGATAAAGCCTGGTATCCGTTCCTACTTGGTCGTTGCGCGATCTTGCGGTATGTAACTTTTTCCCCACGTCCCCTTTAAGTTCTGTCAGGCGACGTTCCACCGCAAAATGCACATCTTCCGCATCTACTCCGGGATGGAAAAGCCCTTGACGATATTCTTGCCGAATTCGTTCTAGTCCTTCCACCAATTGTTCCCCTTCTTCGGGCGAAATAATGCCTGTTTTGGCAAGCATTTTGGCATGAGCGATCGATCCTGAAATATCATACTCAATCAGTTCGATGTCAAAACTGATACTAGCATTGAACCTAGCGATCGCTGGATGCAAAGCTGATTCAAAGCGTTGACTCCAGGTTTGTTGTTTAGTCATTCGATTTTGGATTTTAGATTTTAGATTTTAGATTGCCTCCCCAGATCGATCTGTAGCCGCTGGACTAAACGCGAAAATTTTTCTTTCCATGACTTCAGGCGATCGGACATTGGTAGGTAAAGTATCAAATGCAAAAATTTCTGCCTTACTAGCAGAATTGATTAAGGAAACTATTGTTAACAAATTTGCAGCGAATTAACCAAAGGTAGTAAACCCTTTAATGAAATAGCCCAGAATTAGTCCAATAATCATAGCCCAGATTTGACCTGTTTGGACAAAATGATTCCAAGCACCTTGCACCTGTCCCCAGAGGTTAGTATCTCTGACTTGAACTGCCAACTCTAAAGACCAGTAAGGCAATTTCGCGATTAACATCGGCAGTGAATCGTTTCCATAAACTTGAACCGATAACCAACTAGTCATTGTTTGCATTAGGTTAATGAGCATAGCCACTTTTCCTCCTTCAAAAAACCTCTCCAAACTTACTTAAACTTGTGTTTGTGGTGTTTTAGAGTTGCCGTTCCTAGAATCGTGAAACTGGATTGAAAAGCTTTTTGAAGATGTCGCAACGCTTCTTGGGGGGCGCATTTAGACACTTCATAATACCAAGGATTTGCTGACTTTACTTCGGCTACCAACCTTTTGTGCAAGTCGATGGCTGTAGGTAGTTTCAGATTGGTAGCAGAAGCATTTAGACAAATCTCTAATCCCCAGTTCCAGGCGTGTCTAGCTACTTCTGCGTGCTTAGCAGCCAAAGTGCGTTGTTTGTTATTTAGGTTTAATCTTGTCTTAAAGCTTTTGAGCAATTTCTCTTAACTCCTCTACGACTTTTTTGTTTTTATGACTGCGACTGCCGTACAATCTGGCAGAGAATACAGTAATAATTTCTAGCACATCCTTGGCTAAATCCTCCTCATAACTAGCATCTTCTGTGCGGTTAATTATTACTACTTCTGTGCCAAAATGTTCGCACAAACTGAAGATTAATTCCGAGCCTAATCGCAGCAATCTATCCTTATGAGTTAACACCAATCTTTCTACCTGATTATCGGTAATCATTCTGATTAATCGCTGTAAACCTCGCTTACTGTAATTCAGCCCAGAACCTAGATCTTCAATTATTTGATATTGCCAACCATGTTGAGCGCAAAACAGTTCTAACACTCGTTTTTGAGTTTCCAGATCTGATTTTTGGTCATGGCTAGAAACTCTGGCATAGCCAATCGTTATGGCATTATCTGACTTAATTCCTAGCAATTGAGCTAAATCATAGCGTCTGTGTCCATTTAATGTGCGTTCTGGTGTGAGCTTTCCTTCAGCCTCCCACCTCCTCAACGTCGAAACCGACACTCCTTTGATTTTTGCTGCTTCTGATATGGTTAACTTACTCATGCTGGTAGTTTAGCATATCTTTTGAGGAGCTTTAGGAAGGCTTAAGTAAATTTTTAGGAGCAGTTAATCAACCCTTTGTCCCCTTATCCCCTTATCCCCTTATCCCCTTGTCCCCTTGTCCCATTTTGTACTCGCATTACCACCAGCGTCATATCATCGCCATTGCGATTTCCTTGACCGATAAATTGCTGTACTTGGTCAAACAGATATTCCAAAATTGCTTGCGGTTCTTGGTAATTTTGACAAGCTTTCTGAAAAACTTGCATCAAATTTTCCTCATCAAAGCGTTCCCCATTAGGGCTAGCAGCTTCGGTAAAACCATCAGTGTAATAGATAATTGTGTCGCCAGCAGCCAGCTGAATTTGTCCCTCTTCATACTGAGAATTAGAATCTAAACCGATCAACATTCCCAAAGTATCCAAGCGTTGGACAGAATTAATGCTTGCTTGCCACAACAATGGCGGATTATGCGCCGCATTGCTGTAAGAAAGAATGCCAGTTTGTAAATCGTATTCTGAATAAAACAAAGTCACAAATCGATGGGAATTTTCTAAATCGGCATACATCACTTGATTTAAGTGTTGCAAAATTCGCCCCGGAGTGTGACCGTTGAGAACTTCTGCCCGTAGCATTCCCCTAGTCATGGTCATAATTAAACCAGCTGGCACACCTTTACCCATCACATCGCCAATCACGATGCCCCAACGTCCTTTAGTAGATGTCAAGGGGCTATTTGTACCGCCCTGTGCGCCGTCAGTTCTTCCTGGCTGGACATAATGCGTGGGAATAAAATCATAATAATCTCCGCCAACTCGGTTTGCAGGTTGACAGCGGGCGGCTAATTCAATTCCGGGAATTTGCGGGCATTGGCGAGGTAACAACCGCTGTTGAATTTCTGCACCAATTTCTAATTCTCTGTCGAGACGTTCTTTTTTGCGGAGTTCGACAGTTAGTTCATCGTTAGCGATCGCCACCGCTGTTTGATCTGCCACCAACCGCACCAACTTCTGTCGCGTTTCCGTCCAAGTATATTCTGGATCGCGACTAAATACATATAGCCGTCCTCGTTCCATTTGCTTGACTAAAATTGCTGTACCAAACAAATGAATATCCGATCCTAAATAGCGGCTTACTTGAGCATCTAAAAGCGCCAGTCCTTTTTCCACTCCTGATGCTTCCTCAAGATCAAATCGATCGCTTGAGGAAGCTGCTAAAGCAGCACTTTTCGCCGTCGCATCCTTCACCTTTAGAGTTGCTGTTTCGATCGCTTTGCGAATATCTATTCCCTGAAGATTATCTTGGCAGTGTAACTGTTCTAGCTTTACTTGACCATTGGGTTTTAATAACACTAGCGCACTACCATCAGCATCGGTGACTCTGGTTGCCATTAAGGGAATTAGCTCTAAAAATTGGTTCAGATTGTTGAACGATCTGAGCGCAAACCCTAACGAACTCAACAAATCTTGGATTTTATGCTGTTCCCGATACAAACGCGCTACCAACTGTTTAAGCGCGAACACAGGAGTTACATCGGAGGTGTTGTCGCTGCGATTCCCGCAGGGATCGCCAAGCGAATCGTCGCCTGATTCAGATGAAAGTTGAGAAAGGGGCACAGTATTCATTACCTAAGCCATTTGGACTACTTTATTTAGGGATAAAAGCAATAGCAAATTGAATAGCAAGGGGTTTACCTAGCACATCAAGATCGAGAGACAAAAGTACTTGTTGCTCTTCATTCTGCCTTGATTATTACCAAGAAACAAAGTTCTATCAGATCAATGGCAGGGTGGTCAACATTTTAACCGAGTCTGGGTAAAATAGTACCTTTAACTATTGGGATAAATTCTAGCGAATGATTCCACCATAACAGTATTAATATCTACCACTGGTCTATATCTAAAGATAGTATCTCCCGTACTTCGAGAATTATTCTCAATTTTTATGTATTTATACTCACTTTATTCCTCTAATTCCGTTCCCAGTATGAATTAATTTCGGAAAAGTACCCGAAAAATTTAAGATTGTTTACAATTTGCTGAGGAAAGGTAACGGTTTATGGAACCCGCGAAACCCCCAGAAACCCCAGAAACCCGGTTTCTTTGTACCTAACGCAAGTTGCTAGTTATAAATATTGTCGGTTTGATCCCCCCTAACCCCCCTTACCAAGGGGGGAAAATGATTCCAAGTCCCCCTTCCCAAGGGGGGAAAATGATTCCAAGTCCCCCTTCCCAAGGGGGGAAAATGATTCCAAGTCCCCCTTACCAAGGGGGGAAAATGATTCCAAGTCCCCCTTCCCAAGGGGGGAAAATGATTCCAAGTCCCCCTTCCCAAGGGGGATTTAGGGGGATCAAAAACCCTTAATCTTCAACCACTTAACAGCGCTTCCACAAATTCGTAGCTAGAAAAAGGACGTAAATCTTCAATTCCTTCTCCCGCGCCAATAAAGCGAATTGGTAAACCCAACTGTTTCACTACCGCTAAAGCTACCCCACCTTTGGCAGTTCCGTCTAATTTCGTCAACACTACACCACTGAGTTGGGCTGTTTGCGCGAAAACTTCCGCTTGGCGTAAGCCATTTTGACCAAGCGTTGCATCAAGAACTAACAGGGATTCGATCGTCGCTTCCGGCGCTTTTTTGTCAATAATCCGGCGAATTTTCCCTAATTCGTCCATTAAGTTCTTTTTGTTTTGCAGTCGTCCCGCTGTATCTACTAAGAGTAATTCTGTACCCCGTGATTTGGCTGCACTAATGGCATCAAATACTACTGCTGCTGGATCGGTATTATTCCCTGGATTGGCAACTACTTCTACACCACTGCGCTGCCCCCAAACCTTAACCTGTTCCACTGCGGCGGCGCGGAAGGTGTCAGCCGCAGCAATTAAACATTTGTAGCCAGATTTGTCAGCAATGTGTGCAATTTTACCAATAGTTGTGGTTTTTCCGGCTCCATTTACCCCAGTAATTAGCCAAATATTAAATGTATCTTTTTCCGGGGCTAAACGGGGTTTTGCCGATTTTTGCAGGGGTGATTCTAGCATTTCCCGGAGGATTTGCTTTAAGTAAGCGATCGCCGCATCCGGCGGCAAAACCTCTTCCCGTAGTTTACTTTGTAGCGCATTTATGATATAATCTGTCGCTTCTACTCCGACATCAGCTTGCAGTAGCAAAGACTCAATTTCTTCGACAGCATCTTGATTGAGTGGCCCTTGACCAACGATCGCCTTTAACTGATTAACAATATTGCGTCGAGTTTTGTCTAAACCTTGCCGTAATTTCTTTAACCAGGTAATCTCTTCAATAGAAACATCTTCCGGGCGACGACCTTGGGCGGCTAAAACTTCCGCTGACCACACAAAACCATCATCAAAAGCAAAATCAGGAATTTCCTCTACAGTTGTTTCCGGTGTTGCTACCTTCGCTGCTGGTTTTACTTCCGGTTCTGGTTCTTCAATAGCTGTCGCTTTTATCCGTTCAAACCTAGCTTGGCGATCGTCTTTTGCCCAAAAAGGAACTGTAACCGGAGTTTCCACTTCCGGCGTTGCTTCCACCTCCTCAACCACATCACCAGTTTCCCCAACAGTTTCAATGACAGGAGTTTCTGGTGCAGTTTCTTCCCTAACCACACTTTCGGTTACTATTTCAGGTGCAGGAGTTTCCGGTGCAGTTTCTTCAGTAAGCACACTTTCGGGTACTTTTTCCACAGGAATTTCTCCCGTCATTGCTTCCGTAACTACAGTTTCGGGTAAGCTTTCAGTTACAGGAGTTTCCGGTGCCGCTTCTTCAGTAACAATACTTTCGGGTAATGTTTCAGTTACAGGAGTTTCCGCTGCTGTTTCTTGGGCAGTAACATTAGTTTCTGTCGCTGTTTCTGACTTCTGTTTAGCCTGAATATTTTTATAAGCAGCTTTTGCCCAAGCTAGATAATCATCCGCAGCTTGTGGCTGTTGCGAAACCGAGGGTTCAGTTGATTCTACCTTAGACTCTGGAGGCGGAGTCGTCTCTGGTTGTTTCTCAGTTTTTTCTTTATCTTTATCGTTATATTGACGACGAAACCAGTTAAAAACCATAGCGCTTACATTTCCAGATAGTCACTAAACAGTTATCCAGCTTTTCAATAAGGGAAAAAGCTAAAGGAAAACTTTACCTTTTTCCCATTTACACCAATTATTAACTACTAATTGGCGATTTGAGTTTGTCGCTGACTCGACGTAAAACCCCATTAATAAATCTGTAACCGTCTTCACCGCTGTAGCGTTTAGCTAATTCTACAGCTTCATTAATGGCGATGCGTTCAGGAATGCCTAAATAGAGCATTTCACAAACAGCAATTCTGAGGATATCGCGATCGATCCTAGCTAACCGATTCAACTGCCAATCTACCATTGCTGACGACAACAGTTGGTCAACTTCCTCGCGTTTAACCATCATATTCCGCACGATATCTTCAGCATAATTGCGAACATCTCTTTGGTTCGCCAGCTGAATAAATTCTGGGATTTCTACAGAACTACCCATGCGGTTAATTGCCGCTGAAGCTAATTGTATAGCTTCTTGTACCATCGTTCTAGCACTTTGGACATCCACAGCCCGAGTTTGGCTGTTTAATAAGCGATCGTCCGCCCGCTGTAATTCTCCAGCAGCTTCTTCCAAAGCCTCTTTAACTTCTGTAGTTAAAGTTCTGATCGCCGCAATAATAAAATCAGGGATTTCTTGTTCCGAAATCTTTTCGGGATTTGTCGGCATCTGAGATAAACTCAGTAAAGCCAATTCACGCGCAACTTGACGAGACTGCATAAAATTTCCTGTGATTACTAAATTTTGCCTTTTTTGTTGATTGGTAAAAACCTAATTTTAGATAGCAAGTAGCAAATAGACTTCTTGTACAAGATAGAGAAATTAGGAAAGGATAAGGGAGCAAGGGGACAAGGGGAAACTTATTAACTCAAAACTCTCTGACTCAAAACTCTCTGACTCAAAACTCTCTGACTCAAAATTCAAAACTTTCCCCTAACTTTCTTCTAATGGTAAGACTTGCAGTTTACTTTCTGGTAAGGAACTTTCCAACTGCCGATCTGGAAACCGGGGAAGAGATGCGGGGGCTAAAGGACTAGGGCTAACGATCCCACCGGAGATAATCACCTTAAAGGCTTCTTCTACCGACATACCCAAGTCTACCACTTCATCTTCTCGCACGACTGCATACCAACCTGTAGTCGGGTTGGGTGTAGTAGGAATAAATATACTCAGCATTGGTTGATTGGACAAGTGAGCTTGCATCTCATTGCCCAGAGTGCCTGTTACAAATGCGATCGCCCAGATTCCCCGCCGGGGATACTCCACCAAAATTACCCGGCGAAACTTCCCACCACTATCCTTCAATATAGTTTCTAGTAATTGTTTGAGCGTTTTATAAACCGCCCCAGCTAAGGGAATGGCGTGTACTATTCTTTCGCCAAAATCCAACAACCAACGACCAACAATATTACGCGCCATCAAACCAATTAGCAAAATACTCAACAGGGGAACAGCTAATCCCACCGCGAGATCCAGCAAATCAACTAATATTGGATGTAGCCCATCAAAAGGATTCAGCCACTTGGGAATTCGGGTGAGAAAATCAATCACCCAAGTTGCTATAGTCACCGTCAACCAAATAGTGGTAGCAAGGGGAATCACTACCAACAAACCTGCGATCAGGTCATTTTTTAAATCCTGCTTCAATCGTTGAAACACAGACTGCCCACTCTACTATCTACCCTGCTAGAAAAATTATAAAACTTAAAAACTAACCGCTCTTTCACTTTGCCGTACCTTAAGAAAGCGGTTTTCCCGCTTTGGCAGGCAATTTAAGTATTGTAAAACTTCACTTAATTTGTAGTCATTTATAAGCTAAAATAGTTAACAATTATTTTACTTTAACCCTCAAGAATCAATGACCTGAGTTATCAGGGTGAAATGTCCCGGGACTCTAAGCAACCACTAGTACCATT
>NZ_JBHFNQ010000187.1:0-29025 GCF_041929345.1 Floridaenema aerugineum BLCC-F46 | reverse complement strand
TGGTTTTTCTTCATTTTTTTTTTTATGCTTTGTTTTTGTGGTGCTTTGGGGTGTTGGGTAGCGGGGGCGCGGGGTAGGTGGGGAGAGGGGTTGCTGGGGTGCTGGGGTGCTGGGGAGCTGGGGTGCAGGGGAGCAGGGGAGCAGGGGAGCAGGGGAGAATTTAAAACTCAAAACTTACCCAACTCTTCCTAACTCAAAACTCAAAACTCAAAACTCAAAACTTACCCAACTCTTCCTAACTCAAAACTCAAAACTCAAAACTCAAAACTTACCCAACTCTTCCTAACTCAGAACTCAAAACTCAAAACTCAAAACTTTCCCAGTCCCCAGTCCCCAGTCCCCAATCCCTATACTGGCCCAAAACCCACTGCGCCAGCGTAAACTGCTTGACTGCCTAACTCTTCTTCAATTCGCAATAATCGGTTATATTTAGCAACTCGTTCGCTGCGACAAAGGGAACCTGTTTTAATTTGTCCGGCTCTGGTTGCTACTGCTAAATCTGCGATCGTCGTATCTTCAGTTTCTCCCGATCGATGACTAATTATACAACGATAACCATTGCGATTTGCTAAATCGATCGTTTCCAAAGTTTCAGTCAAAGAACCAATTTGATTTAATTTAATCAAAATTGCATTACCAGCTTTTGCCGCAATCCCTTTTTTTAACCGATTGGAGTTAGTCACAAATAAATCATCACCCACTAATTGCACCTTTGAACCTAATTTTTGGGTTAATAAAGTCCAATTAGGCCAATCTTCTTCATGTAACCCATCCTCAATAGAAACGATCGGATATTGCGCCACCATTTGTGATAAATAATCAATTAATTCGGAAGCAGAATGGGCAGCACCATCATAAACATACTTACCATCTTGGTAAAATTCACTAGCTGCTACATCCAAGGCTAAAGCTACCTCTTCACCAGGTTTATAACCAGCTGTCTCAATAGCTGCAACCAGTAATTCTAAAGCATCGACATTTGACTTTAAATTAGGAGCAAAACCGCCTTCATCACCTACTCCAGTCAGCAAACCTTGAGCTTGTAAAACTTTACTTAAAGCTGCAAATACTTCCGCACCCCAACGTAATGCTTCCCGAAAGGAATCTGCACCAATAGGGACAATCATAAACTCTTGAAAATCTACATTATTAGCAGCATGAGCACCACCATTAATTACATTCATTAACGGCACTGGTAGTAAATTAGCTAAAGGGCCACCTAAATAACGATAAAGAGGTAATGTTAAGGCTCCGGCACTAGCCTTTGCTACTGCTAAAGAAACTGCTAAAATTGCATTGGCTCCCAAGTTAGATTTATTTGGGGAACCATCTATTTCGAGCATGGTGCGATCGATCAATTCTTGATTAACCGCATCTAAACCAAATAATTTCGGGGCAAGTTTCTCTCTGACATTCTCTACAGCTGTGAGAACTCCTTTACCACCGTAACGGCTTTTATCCCCATCTCGCAATTCATGAGCTTCAAAAGTACCAGTAGAAGCACCACTGGGAACTTGCGCCAATCCCATAATGCCATTAGCAAGGTAAACTTCCGCTTCAATTGTGGGTTTTCCCCGTGAATCTAAGATTTCTCGCGCTTGGATAAAATCAATAGCAGTATCTAGTGTGTTAGTCATGATTTCTTTACCTTAAATAGCAGCGCCACACAAGACGCAACTCTACAGTAAGCCTAAATTGAAACAAAATTGCCTGCTCGTTTAGCATACTTTGAATCAGGTTGCTCAAAGAAAAATTTTCACAGTTGGTAGTGAAATTATTACTTTCTCTTTCCCACTACCCACTACCAATTACCCATTACCCAACACCACAACATCTATCAAATTAGAGTGGGAGCGTAAGAACCCCTACGATTTATCGTAGGGGATGAAACGCGACTCAACGGGCTTTAGCCCGCTGTTTCTCTTAAATATACTATTCCTACAAAATGTGATATGGTTTTGTAGGAGGTGATGAACAGTGTTAACTTTGACTTACGAATACAAAGCCAAACCGACAGCAGAGCAAATTAAATTGATTGAACACACACTAGATGTATGTCGCCTAGTGTGGAACTTTGCCTTGCGTGAGCGCAAAGATTGGATCAATTCTCGTAAGTCACCAATTAATGCTTGTTCAATTACTTCTGAATACATCATTCCAGCAGACGCGCCATACCCCAACTACAATACCCAAGCTAAGTCTTTAACAATCGCTAAAAAGCAATATTCAGAACTAAAAACTGTTAACGCCCAAGTGCTGCAACAGGTGTTGAGAAAACTGGAAACTGCATTTATCGATATGAAACGAAAAGGAATGGGTTTTCCTCGGTTTAAGAATCGATATAGAATGCGTTCTTATGTTTATCCTCAGCTAGGGGAAGGTCAAATACTAAGAGGTAATCAAATTAAATTACCTCAAATTGGGTGGATCGAGTATGTCAAATCACGGGAAATACCTGAAGGTTTTGTGATTAAACAAGTCCGTGTTGTTCGTAAAGCTTCTGGGTATTTTTTGATGTTTACACTGGAGTGTAATATTGACGTTCCCACCCCTGTTGCTTCTGGGCATCCCAGAGGAATTGACTTGGGTCTAGACAAATTTGCAGCCACTTCCGATGGTGAATTGATTGAACGTCCTAGATTTCTTCAGACACTATACCGTAAGCTGAAATTGCTACAACGTAGATTGAAGAAGAAGCAGAAAGGATCTAACAATCGTCACAAACTGAATCGGAAGATTGCCAGATTACATCAACGCATTGCTGAGACTCGCTCATATTGGCACTTTAAGTTAGCTCATAAACTTTGTGATGATGCCGGAATGATTTTTGTAGAAGATATTAATTTCCGTGTGTGGGCTAAAGGTATGTTTTGTAAGCATACTCTTGATGCAGGATTTGGGCAATTTGTTTCCATCTTGCAATGGGTGTGCTGGAAACGTGGGGTGTATTTTGCCAAAGTAGACAAGGATTACACATCGCAAGTTTGCCCTCAATGTAATGCCCACACTGGGAAGAAAAAATTAGGGGACAGGATACATTCTTGTTCTGAATGCGGCTACACAACACACAGAGATGTGGCAGCCGCACAAGTGATCCGCAACAGAGGGATCGACGCGCTGGGACGCAGCGTGAATCAAAATGCCTGTGGAGATGATTTGACGGGGACTGGTAAGAGTCTAGTTAAAAATCGAAGAAGCAGGAAGAAGGGTGAACAGGCACGTCTTCAGACTGCCTCGTAACACCCTTTGAGAATCCCTTGATTTTTAATCAGGGGAGTACGTCAAACAATGGAAAGCAATTGTGGAATTTGGAGTTAATCATGCGACTGCTACACACGATGTTGCGCGTTGGCAACTTGGAAGAATCGCTAAAATTCTACACCGAGATTCTGGGTATGAAGTTGTTAAGGCAGAAAGATTATCCAGATGGTAAGTTTACTTTGGCTTTTGTCGGTTATGGTGACGAGTCCGATCATACGGTTTTGGAATTAACTTATAACTGGGGTGTTGAGGAGTACAATTTGGGGGATGCTTACGGGCATATTGCGATCGGAGTCGATGACATCTACGCTACTTGTAACCAAATTAAAGCTCAAGGTGGCAAAGTAGTCCGCGAACCAGGCCCAATGAAACATGGTTCCACCGTTATTGCTTTTGTACAAGACCCCGATGGTTACAAAGTCGAGCTAATTCAACTGGGTACCCAAGGAAGTGCCACCGAGAACCAACAAGCTCAACCCCAAATGGTTGCTCAGTAGGGGGCCAAGGGAGCAGGGGGGCTCCAGGGGCTCCAGGGGCAGGGGAGCAGGGAAGAATTTAAAACTTAAAACTCCCCAAATCTTCCTAACTCAAAACTCTCTGACTCAAAACTCTCCAAATCTTCCTAACTCAAAACTCACAACTCAAAACTCAAACTTTCCCCAAACGTGCTATTCTAATAACAGACCTGGACCTATGCGATTACAACGCTCAAATCTTGTCAGGACCGGAAGGTAGCAGCAATACGAGATGCTTGTGATAGGCGTAGACTCCGGGTCGCCCTTTTTTGAGAACATTCTATTAAGTTATGGCTGGTTTAGGAGATCTGGTTAAGAAAGCGTTTTACCTGGGAGTTGGGGTAGCTGCTTCTGCCGCTCAGTCAGCAAGTGAAAAATTAGCAGAATTAAGAGAACAAGCTCAGAAGTTGGCTGATGAAATGGTCGCTAAGGGCGAAATTACCACCGAGGAAGCTAAACGCTTAGTAGACGAAATGGTAAACCGCGCTCAACAGCAACCAATTAATCCAGGTAATACGGGTAATAGTGGGAATAATAATCGTTCGGAACCGCGCCCTATTGAAATTTCCTCAGATGAAGATTTACCTGTCAAGGCAGAGGGGCAAAATGTGGATACTTTGCGAGAACAAGTTATGCAGCTACAAGAAGAGTTGCGTCGCCTGAAGCAAGAATAAATCGGCTACGAACCATTGGCGAAGGACAAACTAACAGAAATATTTGTTGCCTGTTCTCTGTTAAGAGTTACTTGACCTCAGCAAAATGTGTCGATCGCCGATCGCATAGCCAATAAACTAGAATAATTGTGTATCATTGAGTTTAAATTATCAACTTTCTCAGCTTGCGGCAAAAATAAATTTTGAGAGCAAGCTCAACATAAGAACTATGGAAGATTGGCAGAAAAATTGGTTTGCTATGTTAGAAACAGTGGTTGATGAAGTAGAAAAATTTCTTGATGAAGTTCTCGACGATGTTTCCCAAGCTGTCGCGGAAGCATCGGACGCTTTTGTAGAAGCTTTTGATGCGTTTGCGAAAAATCCCGAAGAATTCGTTCATCAATTACAAGGTAATATTAGTGTTGACTTTGAGCAGTTTTTCACTGATATATTTGAACCTATAGAATTTGATGAGATTCATTTTGAAAGTGATTGGCCGATAACTGATTGGGTAGAACCTTCAGCTGATTTTCATCCGGCTTGTATTGGTTGTCGTCATTTTCATGGTCAAATGTATGGCGGGAATCTTTTAGTTTGTGGGATGCACCCTTACGGTTGTGAAGGGGAAACTTGCCCGGATTGGGAAGAGGATCAAACAGGTTTTTAAGCAATAATTTATTTATGACAACTCAATCTTTTAATCAGTCTAATTCTGAATTAGAACAAACTTCAGAAATGAAGTATGGCGAACGTTTGATTGCTCAAGGCGAGTTAATTACTTTCCCGAATCCCCGCATCGGCAGACGCTACGATGTTAATATTAGTTTGCCTGAGTTTACTTGTAAGTGTCCGTTTTCTGGCTACCCGGATTTTGCCACAATTTACCTTTCATATATCCCTAATGAAAAAGTTGTGGAGTTGAAATCTCTGAAGCTTTATATTAACAGTTTTCGCGATCGCTACATTTCCCACGAAGAATCGATAAATCAAATTTTGGATGATTTTGTCGCTGCTTGCGACCCTTTAGAGGTTACAGTTAAAGGAGATTTTGCACCACGCGGAAATGTGCATACAGTAATTGAGGTACGCCATCAGCGTCATGCCTAAGTTTGGGCAAAAATCAGTATGTTTACGCTTTACCTTTTCAGTGCCGTTGCTTAAAATTTCTTTATAATTATGTAAGAGATTAGGCGGCATTGATTTTTATATGAATTCATTATCAGTAGCTTCAGGTTTAAGCAAACTGGAGCATAACATAATGCTTGTTCACCAAAAACAAGCTACAGGAGAGTTGATTATCAATAATAACTCAACTCAATACCGATTGTGCTTTTTTCTTGGACAACTGCTTTATGCAATTAAAGAAACTCACCGAATTCGGCGTTGGCAAAGAGGCTTAAAACGCTATTGTCCAAATTGGGTAATAGACAATTCTCAATTAATTAACAGTGAAATTTGGGAATGTGAACTACTTCATCAAGGCATGATTGAAGGTCGTTTAAATGCGGCTCAGGTAAAAGCACTAGTACGTGAGATTACCCAAGAAGTTCTATTTTCCCTAAACCCTTATGTATCTTCAAAGTACCAATGGCGTACTTGTAAATATGCCAAATCAGAAAGTACTTTTTATCTTACCCTTTGTCCTTTAGAAATTAAACAAATTCTTAAGAATTGCCAAAATCTTTGGCAACAATGGCAAGATATGGGTTTAGCTTACATCAATCCTGAATTTGCACCTGTTGTCAAACAGTCTCCATCTGTATTAACAAAGTGTTCGGCAGATACTTTTCTCAATCTGACTGCTTTATTCAATGGTCATTACACGCTATGGGATATTGCTTTTAAAATGAAACAACCTTTGCTGAGAGTGGGTCGTTTGTTACATTACTTTTATCAGCAAGGATTGTTGGAATTACAAACAGTATCAGATTTACCTATTCCCTATAAATGTAATTTACAAATTAAGGGTGATAGTCATGGCAAAAAGCAACCTGTTATTGTTTGTATTGATGACTCTCCTTTGGTGGGAAAGTATTTAAAGGAAATTCTTACTCCGGCTGGATATCAAGTATTTTACATTCAAGACCCTGTAGGAGGAATTGCCACTTTGACTAAGTGTAAACCAGATTTAATTTTCTTGGATTTAGTAATGCCAAATACAGATGGTTATAACTTATGTAGATTTTTCAGAAAAATTTCGACTTTTCGCAAAACTCCCATAATTATGCTGACTGCTTGGGATGGTTGGATCAATCGAGCCAGAGCAAAGCTTGTAGGTGCAGATGATTTCTTAGCCAAACCGTTCAAAACTGAGCAACTTAAAGAAATTATTGCTAAATATATCTCTCCTTGAGGGCAGAAAATTACCATTTTTAGGGAAAAAAGCAGGTTTTGTCCTTACTTTTTCTAAGTATCTACCTTAATAATTTTATGTTTACCAGTAAATACTTTAGTTTTTAAATGTTAGTATATTTTTACTTAAATCACCTTATATTAGTTGCTAGATATTTAGCTCTTAAAATAAGTTGTAGGCACAACTGAGTGAATGCAGCATTGACACTCTCAGGTAAGCAAGACACTGAGATTCTTAAGAGATTTTGACTCTTAAAGGCTGTGCCAAACAGCCCCTAGACACTCGACTTAAAGCCTTGTGCTTACTTTTTTTCAAGATATTGGCTGCACCATTTACATCAGCGTTAACCAAAAAACCATGTCTAGTTTTGTACAAACCTCGCTTAACCCGCTTGCCAGAGAATTGATATTCCTTTGGACTGTCAGCGTTGTAAACAGGCAACTCATCACCATCAAGAAAGCTTGCTTTAGAAGTATAAGACTCCTCTTGTTCGAGGTAAGCAATCCCATATCTTTCGCACAAAGCTTGCAACTTGAATTTAAAATTAGCGTGGGGAATTTGGACAAAGTTTTGGTTATGGCGACAACCGATGTTAATGTCTTGTTTTATCCCAAGATTAAAGCCAACAACAATTTTACCAATCTGATTTTTGATGCAGTGATTAATAATATACCTCGCTGCTTTATTCAGATAATCCCTAACTTTGTTGTTTCGGTTTTTGGTCAGTCTGGCTTGACGTTCAGTAACTCCCTTAATATAAAGCAAATCCTTAATGGACTGCAATCTAGCATTTTCCTTGTTGTACCATTGGTTAATAGATTTAAGCGGTTTACCATCCACAAGAAAGGATGCCCCATTGGTATCAACACAAGCTGCCAGATTGTTAACTCCCAAATCTATCGCCAACACAGAATCGGAGTTAGTGGTAACTGGAGTTACGTCAACTTCGGTAATAAATTCGACTTCAAAAAACCTCGCTTTATAACGTGGGTGAATCCTAACCTCCTTCAAATCATCAAGGTTTATTCTGTCTGGGAAAGGTATCCAAACTTCGCCAAATTGTTGACGAAATTGGTTGGACATTGGGACTCGGAATTTCCGATTCTTTACCTTGACTCTGGGCATTATCAAGGTGAAATACCCATCTTTAGGGAGATAGTGAGGAAGCTTAACCCTTTGCTGATAACTTCCTTCTTTCACGGCAATAATCAAGCCGTAAAAACTGCGAAATACTCGCTCAACTACCTTCAAGGTTTGCTGGGCTATATCGGTGTTCAGTTGTTTATAGTTTTCATTGCTTTTGCAGTAGTGATAATTGGATTCATATCGGAGGTGCTTTTTCTCTTGAAAGTAATACTGTCTGACTGTGTAAAGACCTACATTGTAAAGGTTCTTGCTCAACCTACAGAGTTCTTGCAAGGCAAGAAATTCCTTACTTGTCAAACCTCGTACTTGGTTTTTCTGGGTCAGATACATAAAACTTTCGCTGATAACTCTAGTATTATAGCGAAAGCTTGGGATAAAAGTCAAATATTCACGGTGGTTAAAACCACTCGTGTCGTTTTTCCTCTGGGTCCTAAAGGGACTGAGTTTCCAAACTACCGGATTATTTTATGAATAACGTAGAGATTTTGGCACAAGTTAAGCGGGATTGGCAAAAAACGCGACCTGATATCGATCCTTGGTCAATGGTAACTGTTTTAGCCATTCGTCGTACTGCCCTGGAAGAGGAAAAACTCACAGAAAAACTCTTCACTAAATACGATTTGAATCCTGCTACATTCGGATTACTGGCTACCCTGCGGTGTTCTGCGCCACCCGAAGGCATGACTTTAACCCAACTTGCTCAATTTGTGTTAGTAACTCCGGCTTCAATTACTAATCGAGTCGATCGCTTGGAAGAAAGGGGTTTAGTAAAACGTCAAGCTGTACCAGGAGATAGACGACGTTGGTTAGTGCAACTAACGCCAACAGGACAAGAATTAATTGATGAAATTATTCCCAAGTACCTGGAAAACGAACGTCAGTTGCTTTCAGTTTTAGATGACAAAGAACAGCAGCAATTATATTTCTTATTACTGAAGTTATTATCAAGTTTTGCCACTTCTAATTCTGACTAAACCAGAGTTTCTGCTGTGGTTACTTGGGGAGAAGAGGTTTTTAATTGCTGCAAAACATCAATAATTTCTCTTTCAAAAGCGACTTGGGCGCGATTGGTTCTCCCGCCAATATACAGCTTGCCATCTTTTTCTAAAGCCCAAATTTGGGAGTGAGAAATATAACTCATGATTACGCCTAACATTAGCAAACCAAAGCCAGCGTAAACTATGGGAATACCTGGATCTGCTTTAATTTGTAATCCGGTACTACCGATAACTTCTAAAATTTTTAGTTTGACACCATTGACTTCCGCAGTCATTCCAGTACGGGCGGTTGATATTAGTTTGCCAGTGGTATCATAGATTAATAAAGTTCCCTGCAAATCTTTAGTAACTAAGGAAACGCCTTCACTTAGATCGGGTTTTGTGGGAATCCAAGTTCCCCAAATTCTGCCTTTCCCATTGCTGTCTAGTTGCGCCATTGGTAGTTGGAAAATTGGACTGTTGTTAAACTGAAATTTCACTGCGGAAATTCCCCAATCTGTTTGATAGAAAGTTACGCCTTGATGACGCAGAGGTTTGTTGACGTAAATGGTTTGGCGATCGACTTCTTTACCTTGTTTATCGACCACTGATAAGTCAGAATAAAATTGGTCAATTCCGCCTTCAGGCGTATAATCAATCCAAAAACGGTTAACTTTGACTCCCCAATCTTTAGGAACTTGCGCTGCTGCTAATGGCCCAGCATCTACTATATTTTTAACTTGAAAAGTTTGTCCACTGGGAATCATTTCTTGGGCAACAAATCCAGTAATTCCCCCCCAAATTGAACCTGCTAAAATGATTAACATACTAGCATGAACAACGATCGGGCCAATGCGTCCAGCTATACCTTTTCGCGCATATAAAGAATTGCCTTCTTGAAAAATGCGATAACTGCGCTTTTGCAATTCTGGTAATAAAGAATTAAAAGAACTTGATTCTAATTCGGCACTCAAAGCTAATTTTTCAAATTGCCGAGGTTGTTCATAAAATTTCCAGTTTCTCGCTGCTTTTAAAGCAGGAAATTGACGAGTAAATGTACAAGCGGTAAGACTAGAACCGAATAAAATTAATAGTGATAAAAACCACCAAGTTCGATATACATGATCTAAGCCGATAATTAGGATAACTTTCCAAGTGAGAAAACCAAATAAAGCGGGATGTTCGGGATAGTTAGCTTGATAAAATGGGACAGATTGACCTTGTTCGATTACTGTACCGCTGATGCTGAAAAGTGCGATCGCCAACAGCAGCAAAATTGCCAAACGCAAATCCGCCAACAAAGGTAATAACTCACCCCGCCAGAACTTTTGAACTTTATTAAATGGATTTTGAGAATTCGTAACAGTCATTCGATTTGGGATTTTTGATTTTAGATTGACCTAAGATAACAGTCCTAATTCATGTATGAAATTAACCTCTCTAAGCTCTTTCTCTGCGCTCTCTGCGCCGGGAGCGGTTCAAAAAAAAGAAAATTTCACCCATCATAGAACTGCCTAATAAAATTATCGCACAATTGATTTACCAAATTCCCCCAGGAATTCGCGACAACAGAGAAAACACCCCAAATCCTACCAACAACGCCCCACTAATCGGATTAATCCAACTTGACCAACGACGCAATTCCAACAACTTTTTAATCGATGCTGTAAAAGTTCCCGCTAAAATCAAAGGTGCCACATATCCAGCTGTATAGGATAGTAACAAAATCCCCCCTAAAATTAAATCTTTTGTGGATGCCACCCAAGCTAACAAAGTAGCTAAAACCGGAGTACTGCAAGGAGAAGCAACTAAACCAAAAGTTAACCCTAATAAATAGGAACGTACCCCATGAGGCAAATCTTTAGAAATCAAATCTATACCATCAAAAGAAGGGAAGCGTAAAGGTAAAGCTTCTAATAAATTTAACCCCATAATAATAGCAATGATGCTAACAATAATTGGCAAACCAATACCAACTTTACCGTATACTTGACCAACAAAAGCAGCAACAATTCCCAAAGCTGCTAATGTAGTAGCTAATCCCAAAGAAAACCAAGTAGATTGTGCCGCAGCTTGCCAGCGACTTTTAGCTTCATAACCACCAATATAACCAATAGTTATCGGCAACATTGAAAGCATACAAGGTGTTAAACTGGTGAGTAACCCAGCCGCAAAAATAATCGCCACACTTAACCAACTAAGTTGTAAAAGTTGAGTTTGTACTAAGCGATCGGCATATTGTCCCAGTTGATAAAGATAGGTTTGTAATGTTTCCCACATAAGGCTAACGGCAATTGCAATTTTTGACCTGATTGTATTGTAACTTAGAATAGATTTTTATTTTAGTTGGGTTCGTTGACAGAGTAAGAGAATAGGAACATAAGCATAAATTAACTAATAAAACCTAAAGCCTCTTTTGCGGCATCTTGGATATGATGCAAGCGAGTTAAATCGTCAATTGCTGTCATCCTGCACCACCGCCTCAGCAATTACTCTGTCTCGAAAATAAATACTTAACTCATTTGGAGTTCTTAAATCTATTTTTCTCCCCTTTAGCATTTCGGAAAGCTCCATTTCCATACTAACTAACTTAAAATAACCTGGAGTTTTTCCCGGCTGAAATTCCACTAAGAAATCGATATCACTCTCCGGTGTAAAATCATCTCGCAACACCGAACCAAATAAAGACAGCTTACGGATATGGTGACGCTGACAAAATTGCTCTATTTCTTTTTTGGGAATCTCAATCGGTAACGTTTTAGTTTCACTCATTTCTAGTAAAAACCTCTTCCATTTAAAGATCTCAATTTTGAACTAACATTGGGACATTTTTATTGAACCAAGTTAGCTTAGCGTGTGCTTAGCTCACAGAGGCGAAGAACGCGAAGAAAGAAAATAAGTTTCCCCAATTCATTTAAAATTGCTATATTATATTTTAATAAATTCATTTAGCAAAAGTACTTGAAATTAGGAATTACCATGACACCAGTTTCTCCTGCTAATTCCCGCAACTTCAAAACCTCTCCTACGGAATTTTACACCTGGAAAAATTACCGTTGTGCCTACGAAGTTCATACACCAACAGATGAAGATAACAATCAAAAAATTGCGCTGTTACTAATTCATCCTATTGGTGTAGGGCTATCTCGGCATTTTTGGCAGCGATTTTATGAGTCATGGTATCAAACAGGGAGAAAGAATTTAATTTATAATCCCGATTTATTAGGATGCGGTGAAAGTGATATGCCTCATGTAGCTTATACTCCTAATGATTGGGCCCAACAGTTGCAAGACTTTTTCCAAAATGTTGGGAAAAGACCTGTAATTTTAGTAGTGCAAGGTGCTTTGTTTCCAGTGGCAATTGAGCTTGTGCAAAACTCCAGTATATCCGATTTAGTCAAAGGAATTATATTATCTGGCCCTCCAGCTTGGCCTGTAATTACCAAAAAAGCCAAAAATTGGCAGCAAAAATTAGCTTGGAACTTGCTAGACTCTCCTTTAGGTAATGCGTTTTATCGCTATGCTAGAGGTGAAAAATTTTTACGTTCTTTCTCAACTCGCCAGTTGTTTGCCCAAGAAAAACAGGTAGATACCGAATGGTTAAATATGCTAAATTTGGGTGCTAAAGATATGGCGAGTCGCTATGCAGTCTTTGCATTTTTAGCAAGGTTTTGGCAGAAAGGTTATGAACAAGCTATTACTAAAATTAACCAACCAACCCTTGTGGTTTTGGGAGAAAAAGCCTCCAGCATTAGTAAATCTGGTGTTCAAGAAACTCCAGAACAACGCAGTAAAGCTTACTTAGAACATCTACCAAAAGGTGAAACTGTTTTTATTTGCGGTCGAAATGTTTTACCCTACGAATCGACGAAAGAATTTGTCAAAATAGTAGCTGATTTTGTTGATAAAATAGAAGCAATATGTTAAGAAATAAAGTAAGATTTGGCGATCGCCCTAATCCCCAATCCCCCATCCCCAATTCCCATCATGCAAACTACATCCCAACCTCTTAACACAGCTTTAATTCCTGGTAGCTTGCGGCGAGTTCATCACATTGCTTTAAACGTCCGAGATATGCAAGCATCGCGCCATTTTTACGGCAACATTCTGGGACTTCACGAACTCAAAGGCGATGAAGTTCCCGAAACTTTAGTTGATTTAGTTGCGACAGGAAAAGTCGCTAATTTTGTTACCCCTGATGGTACAGTTTTAGATTTATTTTGGGAACCAGAACTTTCACCACCAAACCCCGACCCCACACAGCAATTTACTCGCGCCAATCACTTAGCATTCGACATCGATCCCAAATTATTTGATACTGCTGTAGAAGTCCTAAAAAAACATCAAATTCAAATCGATCATGGCCCGGTAACTCGTCCCACAGGCAGAGGAATTTACTTTTACGATCCCGATGGTTTCCTAATAGAAATTCGTTGCGATCGTCATTGATTGGGGACTAGAGACTAGGGAACTTTGTACGTTGTTCTGGTAGCGAAGACAGCGCCACAACATAGCCATTTCTAGAGTTTAGATTTAAAATTCGATCGATTTAAACTTAATATTTTCCCTTTTGCCCTTCTGCCTCTTTGCCCTTCTGCCCCTGGAACCCTCTGCCCCTCTGTCCGGGAGCCATTTTGAGGACGACGGCGTTCTGCCAAAGATACAACTTGGGCTTCATTACTTTCTCTAGCAACCCGAATTAATAAACCAGCAGCTAACAAACTGGCAATCATGGAATTACCACCATAACTAAACAAAGGAAAAGGTAAACCTGTAGTTGGTAAAGTTCCCGTTGCCACACCAATATTCATTAAAGACTGTCCTACCATTAAAATCATCGCACCGATCGCCACCAATCGATGCACAACCCTCTGCGCTTTTTGTGCCACAATTAACGCCAGAGTTGCATAAACAAACAGAAATCCAAACAACACCAAACAACCAATAAAACCAAACTCTTCCGCATAAACAGCAAAAATAAAATCAGTATATTGAATTGGTAAATAAAATAACTTTTGCTGCGACAAACCAAACCCAGTTCCCCACATTCCCCCAGAACCAATAGCTAACAAACTTTGTACCAACTGATAGCCATTTCCCAAAGGATCAACCCAAGGATTTAAAAACATCATTACCCGTTTTTGCTGATATTCCCGCAAACTAATACTCACAAAAGCTAAGAGAAATCCGCCTAAAGCCGTCGCCCCTAATTGAACATAAGGCAACCCCGCAGCCAAAGCTATCAGCCAAATCGTCATGCCACAAAATGCCGTTGTACTTAAATTAGGCTGTAACAAAATCCCCAAAAGTACAAAAGCAAAAATAAACAGCCATGTCAGGCGAACTCTCAAATTTAGCTGTTCCCATTTCCCGAAAACCCTAGCACTTTGTAGCACTAAAAAAGGTTTAATCAGTTCCGAAGGTTGAATCGGAATCCCGCCGATTACCAACCAGCGAGTAGCCCCATTAATAGTTGTTCCTACCCCTGGAATAACTGTCACGAAGATTAGTAACAAAAGCAGCAATACAGCCCAATCAGCGATCGCTACTATATAACGCAAAGGTGAGTGGACAACCAAATTAAACACCACCAAACCCACCAAAACCCAAGCAATTTGTCGCTTAAAGTAATACAATCCATCCCCATGATCGGCATCAGCAATAGAATAAGAAGCTGAAAATAAAATCACCAATCCTATAAATAGCCACAGGAAAGTCAACCAGCGCAGCAAACGAGCAGTAATCGCCCAGTCTTCTACAGAATTATCTAAAAACGGAACTAGTAGGCTTAGCTTCACTTGACCAACATTAAAACTTTGCCGTCTTTCATCTTATGACTAAAAGCCAAGAGATGAAAGACGGCACAACGGAAAAATTGCTATTACCTTGTAGAAGTAGCTAGCTTTAAGGGAATTTTTGTCAAGCCTTTTTTGAAAATTACAGCAAACCTGTATTTGCGCCCTGTTTGCCAGTTGCCAATTCAACCTTGAGGATTTTGCCACCCATTTTCATAATTCTTTGTTGTTCACGAAACCAGTTGTCGTAGGGTACCAGTTTGGTGAAATAGGTGTTTTGTAATTCTCTCTGAGTACGAATTCTGGTTTGGCTAGGAACACAAGCAGTAATCTTAAACATCCGCATGACTTTTCACTCTCCTACTTTCGGAAACAAACTTTTGGGTCTTGATAAACCAAGGTCTGGGACTCAAGAGTAAATACTAGCCGCCAAAACTCATCAATTAATTTAGACAAGTCTTTAACGCCCTAGCATTGACTCCTGACTTCCCAGACCATGCTTACATAGAAGACAGCGTTATTAAACCTTCGTCTTCAATGGCTCCAGTTATCAATTAGCTCAAGCCAGAGCTGATGTAGTCGAAGTAAACACCCATTTCTTTACCAGCGTCAGCGCCAACCAAGCTAGCAGTAACTTCCTTCATTGCTTGGATAGCTTGCACAGTAGCAGAGATAGGTACACCCAAGGAGTTGTAGGTTTCCTTCAAGCCATTGAGAACGCGCTCGTCCAAAATGGAGGGGTCGCCAGCCAACATTGCGTAGGTGGAATAGCGGAGGTAGTAGTCCAAGTCGCGAATGCAAGCTGCATAGCGACGGGTGGTGTACATATTGCCACCAGGACGAGTGATATCAGAGTACAACAGAGACTTAGCTACTGCTTCTTTAACAATGGCAGCTGCATTAGCGCTGATGGTGGTAGCGGCACGTACCCGCAGTTCGCCAGTTTGGAAGTAGCCCTTCAGCTTTTCCAAAGCGCCAGTATCTAAATACTTACCTTGAACGTCAGAGGAGTTAATAACAGATGTAATCGCGTCTTGCATTTGTTTGCTTCCTTCAAGTCACCTAACGAGAGAAATCCTAAATCTGGGAAATGCTTACTTACAGAAGAACTTAGCAGAGCCTAGTTCTACTGCATAGCACCAGCCACGAAATCGAAGTAGGAGCCAGCTTCAGCAGCATCTTCAGCAGACAGCAGAGAACTAGCAACGCTCTTCATCGCACGAACACCTTCAGCTACCGCCGGAATTGGGGTACCGAGAGAGTTGTACATTTCTTTAACGCCAACCAAACCGATTTCTTCGATCGGAGTTACATCGCCAGCTACGATTCCGTAGGTAACTAGACGGAGGTAGTAATCGAGGTCACGCAAGCAAGTAGCGGTCATTTCTTCACCGTAGGCATTGCCACCAGGAGAAACAACATCAGGACGCTTTTGGAACAGTTGGTCGCCAGCTTGCTTAACAATGCGATCGCGGGATTCGCTCAGAGTTTGAGCAATGCGGAGACGACGTTCACCGCTTGTTACAAAGCTCTTGATCCGATCCAATTCACCAGGGCTGAGATAGCGGGCCTCAGCATCAGCATTCACGATGGATTTCGTGACGATACTCATTTACGGAATCCTCCAAAAAAGAAATTATTTAACCAGGATCTTGAAACTGGCGTTGGCAACCGAGTAGCTGAGTGACTTTTGACCAAACCTGAAACTCGACAGCTTAGTTAAGTCTATTCTGAGAAGCAGGTTTAGTAAACTTCAATCTTTTGTCAGGTCAAGCAAACTTCTAGACCACAAATCCAGATAAGCTTTTTCATACCTGATTTCAGACTCAGCAACCTTCCGAAAATATTTTGCGACATTACGTTCATATTCTGATGCTTCCTGTAATACTTTTTAATAATTTTCCTCATGATTGCCAGTTGCACCCCAGTTTTCCTAACTTTTGTCACCAAACAGGTCATTAGTTAATACTCATTAGTCATTTGTCAATAGCTGTTAATAAAATTTACTTAAATTAATAAAACAAACCAACAGGAAATGCCTTATCCCCAAATAGGAGATAAGGCTATTTCAATTAGGAAAAGGGGCGCTCTCGCAGCCGGGGAGCAGAAGGGTCATGGGGACAAGGAGAATTTTTACTTTCTGCCTTGGAGCCTTGGAGCTTTCTGCCCTCTACCTTCTGCCCTTCTTTCTAGACTCGACCACCCAGATAAGAAGGTGATAGGCTCGACCAAGGGGTTTTCACCAAATCAGTAGCCGCCTTCACGCTACCCAAGTAGTTGCCAGCAGGCAAAGACGGGAAGCGATTATAAGGCACCACATCCTCACCAAAATATTGAGCATATTCTGGACTCTCAACCATCGCCTCAACCGCAGCCTTCAATCCCGCCGAAGCCAAAATTTGGTTGTATGAGCGAATTTCCGATTGAGTTGCCGGAGCACGTCCCAACAAATGCCGGAACAAGAACTCAATCACCTTAGTATTCGGGTAAGGAGTGTAGAATCTACGACAGTAAATTTCTGATGAAGCCAAAGAACGGACAAACTCTCGTACAGAAATCTCCCCATTCCGCAACTTACTTTCTAAATCACTACGACGGAACTCAGCAGGCACTTGACCGCTGAACACATCCATCACCTGACAGTAAATCGCATTGAGTACTAATGCCGTCTCCGCCTGAGTCATCCCCGGATTCATCCGGTAAATCCGCGCAGGCTTCCGGCGAGTAGTACCCACACCAACTTCTACCGACTGTCCCGCACCATTAGTGAAAGAACGACCCAACTCCATATACAAAGGTTTGGATTTATCCATTTCCCTTGCTTGCCGTTCCAAATCACTCATCGCCTTACCCATCAAAGGCATCTTGGAATTATCCATCCTCGCCTTAACAGGAGCAAAGCTAGGTACAACCAAATCCTTATTCTGTTTAGTCAGTTGGTTATACAGCCTTTGAGAATTCGGGAAGTTCGCCGCAGGTAAAGTCAAATAGCGATTGTAAGGAACCGTATCCTCACCAAACGCCTCTGCATATTCCGCACTGTTAGTCATGGCATTAATAAATGCCTTAATCCCACCAGTAGCCAGAACTTGATTGTATTTACGAATTTCCGCTTGGTCTAAAGGAGCCCGACCCAAGAAATGCTTGGTTCCCAGTTCAATCACTTTAGTATTCGGATAAGGTGCGTAGAACTCCTTAATGTAAAGTTGCGATTCACCTAAAGCAGTAATAAACTCTTTCAAGTTAACATCGCCGTTACTGAGCTTAGTTTCCCAAACCGTAAACTCATTCTTCACAATGTAAGGTTCTACATCGCGCTCAAAGATTTGCCGATAAGCCGATCGAATCACCGTTGCTACAGCTTGCTTATCATCATTACCCGTGAGTTTGAAGACCTTAGTTTGGTCGCGTTTCTTAGAAACACCTTGGTTAATGCGGAATTGTACATCAGGCTCAGTTCGCATCTCGGAAACTGCACCCAACTCCACAAATCTCGGCGTTTCCTCCCTGTCAACCCTGGCTCCAGTCTCACCAATACTACCAACTCGCAAAGACCGCAGCGCCAAACCTGCTGGAGTAATGTAGCGTTCGTAAGGAACCGTATCCTCTCCAAAAGCCTCATTGTACTCAAGCGAATCAATCAAGGCATCAACCAAGCCGTATAAGCCCTTCTTCGAGCAAATATCGAAGTACTTATTATTCTCCTGACGACCGTAAGTTGGTCTACCCAACAAGCGGCGATGAATATACTCAACCGCCTTACAAACATACAAAGGAGTCCAATACAGCTTACGGAACAAATCCGACTTCGCTAAAGCTCGGATAAACTCCCGGACAGTAAAATCCCCATTTTCCAACTTAATTTCTTGCACTTTCAGGCGTTGTCCCTCATAGACATCGCGCCCAAACACTTGCAAATAACAAGCTCGAATTACTGCTTGGGTAGAACTTTCCGAGAATTTAACACTGATGCCTTGGCTCTTGTAGCCTCGTTTGCCACCTAAGCCAGTAAAGCTGGGAAGTTGGTCAAGTTTGAACACTTTTGGACCGAGCGTTCCTGGTGCTTTACTCCTGGCAGCTGGGTTGCTCAACTGGTTCTCAATTCCCGCTCCGCAACGAATTAAAATCCGTCTAGTATCTTTACCAAAAGGTGCCGGACTAGCGCTAGGATTTCTGGTTTCTTTGGGGAAGATTGCCCCAAATTGAATTTCTAATGGGTCATTGCCAGAACCATAAGGATGTTGATCCGGTAAGGGACGGTTGTAGGCGGCAAAAGTAGTCAGGAATTGCGGAACTTTGCGGAATGGCGCACTGTAGTTGAATAAATCTTGTTGCGGTCCCCAGTTCCGACATTCTTGAGCTTCTTGTCCTAATCCCCGCAGGTAAGGAACGGTTTCTTCGCCAAAGTAATCGGAGTATTCAGGTGAGTCTACTAGGGCATCGACTAATCCAGGTAAGCCTTTTTCGGATACGATCGCAAAATATTTTTGCACTTCTTCCCGTGAAGAAGGCCCTCTACCTAAAAAGTGCCGGAAAGCTAATTCTAATGCCCGACTGTTGATATATGGCTGATAAAAATTTTGCCGATATAAAGGAGATTTACCCAAACGACGGATAAATTCCTTCATCGAAATCTCACAATTTTTTACTTTCGACTCTAAATCGGAAATCGATAAGGAGTAAGCACGGGTAATATCCCGCTCAAACACCTGTCTGTATGCTGCCTTTACTACTTCCTGTTTTTCTTGGCTAGAAAGTCCCGGCTTCATGACAAATTTGGGCCGACGTTCCGCTGCGGCAAAGTAAATTTGTGGGAGTTGTAACCCTTGCTGATCTCCTGAAGGACGTTGCCGTAATTTGTCTGAAGGTGTGGGAGCTTTAAACTCAGAAATCAGTACGTCAAAATATTGGCTGACTGTGTTTGAACCGAATTCGTCTTGCCGGAAATAACCCAATGCCGCTGCTTTCATTTCCTGCAACGCTACGATGGTTGCTTCCCCAGAGCAGGCATTTTCAATGATTTCCCGCAATCCTCTGGTGTTGACTACAATAATATTCGGATCGCCAGCAACGATCGAGTATGTCAGATAACGCAAGAACCAAGACAAATCACGCAGCGATTTGGTCATGTTTCCGGGGCCATATCTGGCTACGTTGATGGGTCGGAATCCAGAGGACACAGGCCCACTACTAGTAGCAGAAAATAATGACCTAATTCCTTCAAAGAAACCGCCCCTACTCTCTACGTAAGTTGCGGTTCCTAATTTCATTGCTTCTCTGGTATCCAACGTGGTGCCAGCCAAAGTCATTACTGGCTCTTCTTGCGGTTTTTCCAAGAATGCCATTGGTGAACCACCGATGAAAATCCGGTTGGCTGCCCGCGATACGATGATTTCGGAATTTTTGGTTAAGGTTTGGGCAATTTCTAGCCGCTTACTGCCAGAACTGAAGTAGCTCGCTAGTTCGTTCAGTTCGCCACGCTCTAAAAAGCGGTCTTGTTGTTCCGCTTGGGATATCGTTGCCACTGGCAGGGTTTGGTAAAGCTGCGGACGTGCAACTGAGCTTCCACCACTTGCTTTAACACTCATTGGATCTCAAAAGCTCCCTATAGTTTCTACCCTTTGTTAAACCCGACTGGTTACGCCTGATCTGGGTCAAAGTTTCCTAACTTAGAATGCTTTGCCCCTACTCCTCTAACAATCTCTGACTTTTTGCCGTTCGGCTGACCAAGATGGAAGCCTCCTCGAACCAGGCTGAGGGGAACCATGCCATCAAGATTGAGGGAGAGTAAATCAACTCAGTCTTTAGATTAGAATGTTTCGTGCTTGTCACACTCGTTTATTAAGAAGTGTGTACAACTATATTCGACTGTTGCCCACATATCATACTTTATCATCGGACATTTTCTGAGAGAAAAGATAAGTTTTGTTACAGTTGGTGATTTGTCATTAGTCATTTGTTATTTGTCATAAGTCATTAGTCATTGATAGTACGGGCGGGTGAGAGCTTTCCTCAAGGACACAAACCTAACCCTACGATCTCTTGACCTCTTGACCTCTTGACCTCTTGACCAATGACTAACCAAGATATTAGTTCTGCTGTTCAACGTCTTTACGATACTTACCCTTTTCCACCAGAACCGCTGCTGGATACTCCGCCTCCGGGATACAATTGGCGCTGGAATTGGTTAGCAGCTTATAACTTTTGTGTTGGAAGAAAACCGTCAAAGCAAGATATTCGGATTCTCGATGCAGGATGTGGTACTGGTGTAGGTACTGAGTATTTGGTTCATTTGAATCCTGAAGCTGAGGTAACGGCGATCGATCTCAGTGCAGGTGCCTTAGCTATAGCAAAGGAACGCTGTCAACGTTCTTTTGCTAACCGCGTCCAATTTCATCACCTTAGTTTATACGATGCCGGAAAACTCGATGGTGAGTTCGATTTAATTAACTGTGTGGGAGTTTTACACCATTTACCCGATCCAAAACGGGGGATTCAATCTTTAGCTGCTAAATTAGCTCCGGGTGGACTATTTCATATTTTCGTCTATGGGGAATTGGGACGCTGGGAAATTCAATTAATGCAAAAAGCGATCGCACTCCTCCAAGGTAACAAAGTCGGTGATTACCAAGATGGTGTCCGAATAGGTCGGCAAATCTTTAATTCCCTACCAACAGATAACCGACTTGTCAAGCGAGAGAAAGAACGTTGGTCAATGGAAAATCAACAAGACGAATGTTTCGCTGATATGTATGTCCATCCCCAAGAAATTGATTACAATATTGCATCTTTATTTGAATTAATCGACGCTTCAGGGTTGGATTTCGTCGGTTTTTCTAATCCAAAAGCTTGGGAATTAGAAAGATTGTTAGGAAAGAGTCCTGAATTAATTGCCAGGGCAGAAACTTTAAGCGATCGCCAACGTTATCGTTTAATTGAACTCTTAGATCCTGAAAGTTTCACCCATTACGAATTTTTCTTAGCAAAACCACCTTTAACGAAATCAGATTGGTCTTCTGATACTACTTTATTAGCAGCAATTCCCGAACGTAACCCTTGTATGGATGGATGGCCTAGTAAATGTCTATTTAACTATGATTATCAGATAGTTAATCTTACGGAGCCTGAATTCCAATTTCTGCAAGCTTGCGATAATAATACTGATAAACAGCAAACTTTGTCCGAAATTTTAACAGGTATTGATTTGAGCTTGGACAAAGTGCGATCGCAAATCCAACAGCAATTAATTATCCTAACTCCATAGAGACAGTACAAGGCAAGGGAAAAGCTTTGAACTCTCCCGGATTTATGGTGATAACAAAATCTTATTTAATCGTAGGGTGTGTTAGGCACGGGCGATAAATTCAGCATTCCAATCCATCAATAAATTCCCGTGCCTAACGCACCGTTCCCTGGTTTGTAACATTTATGAACATTTTTCCCCATTAACCCGAAAGAGCCCCAGGCTACAGAGTATATTTTGGGCAAGTAGGTTTAACAATTATTCTTCTACTTTGTGGCGGTGATAAAAGTACTCAAGAACAGGACATCCTTAAGGCAAAAGAATACTGGAGAAACTACCATGAACGAAGCCAATATTTTACTAAGTGACAGTTGGCAAGATGCGCTAATTGAATCATTGAAAAACCCTGAAGAAGCTGCTGCTTACTTGAGTGCAGCTTTAGACTCGGAAGATAGTGATCCTCAATTAATTAAGGCAGTTGTACAAGATGTAATTAATGCTAAGTTAAAAATAAATAATCTTTCGGAAGCAGCTACACAATATCCTGAAAAGCTTAATAAAATGCTTTCAGAAATTAGAGGCAAAGAAATTTACACTTTAGTATGTCTATTAAATAATATGGGGTTCTCTATTCAGATACAAGTTAAAGAAACTACTGGCTAACATTTATGATACCTCATTCCTGGCAACTGAGTTACTAATCCCATTAATTCCAATTGCAGCAAGGAACTAGAAACAACACTCGCTGCTAAACCGCTTTGTTGTATAATTAAATCAAAGGATAAAGGTTCTGTATTTAAAGTTTGGAAAACCTGTTTTAAATCTGGTTCTAAATCAGGAATTGGTGGTTGATTTGATGTTTGCGATCGATCAATTTGAGGTTGATTAAATAATGGCAGGGATGAAAAATCTGCTTTGTCTGCTACAGGTTTTGCTCCCAACATGGTTAAAAGTTGCTCGAATTCAACTGGAATTGCGTTAGCTCCTTTGTTTAATAATTTTAAGCAACCATGAGATTTATAATCATCTAATCGAGCAGTTAATACGTAAATATCTCGTTGCAAATCCTTAGCAAAATCCGCAGTAATTAAAGCTCCTGATTTGGTGGGTGCTTCCATTACTAATACTGCCCGACTTAAACCTGCAATGATACGATTCCGGGGAGGAAAACTAGTACGATGAGGTTGAGTTCCGGCAGGATATTCACTTAGGACTAGACCGTTGTTTAAAATGCGATCGTACAAACTGCGATTACTAGGCGGATAAACAACATCTACACCAGTTCCTAATACTGCTAAAGTCCGTCCACCTACTTCTAAACAAGCATCATGTGCTTCCGTATCAATACCTTCTGCCATACCAGAAACGATCGTAAATCCTTGTTTAGCTAATGCGGCACTAATTTTTCTAGTCCAACGTTTCCCATATTCGGAAAGAGAACGAGTACCGACAATACCAACTGTAGGTGTGATGCCTTGATTTTCGGAAAGTTGGGGTTTTCCCCGATAATAAAGTACTGGTGGTGGGTTAGGTATTTCTAACAATAAACGGGGATATTCGGGGTCAGCTGGTGTCCAAAAATTAGGGTTTTTTTCTAAGTGCTGTTTAAGCAGTTTTTCGGGGTCAATTTTTGCCCTTTTTTCCACTACTGCTTGCACTGTTTTATTGCCAAATCCCTCTAGTTCCCTGAGTTGATTTGGAGTTGCTTCCCAAGCTGCTGACAAGGAAATAAAATGCTGTTGCAGTCGTTTGAGCAAAATTGGGCCAACTCCTGAAATTTGCGACCAAGCTAACCAAAATACCCGTTCTTCCACTACTTAAAATTAATTACTCGCTTCTGATTTGATTATCCCATGATTCTTGCTGGCAAATACATCTTAAAGCAAAATTTACACTTTCCTCAAGCTTTGGCTTTAGGCTGGTTTTTTAAGTATTCAAAAACGCTTTTATCGCCGATATCTTGAGGAATTTCTTGCAGGATTTTCCGCCCAGCAAATACGAGAAACAAAACTGCCCAAATTGCTAATAAAACTTGTTCGATGTCTGTGGGAATCAAGTTAAACAGATGTCCTACTAATAACAAAGGTACTATTGGTGTGAGGACTTTGGTTTCTAAACGGTTGAAACAAAAGGCTTCTTTAAAATAAATTCCTGTTAAAGCGGCAAAGAGAAATCCTACTCCCAAGATTGTTAATGGATGCTGATAAATATACAAAGCTAGGGGTTGTTGGCTTTGAATAGCTAATACAATGGAAGTGAAAACTCCGATTCCCCAAAAAATTTGCAATGTTCGATGCAAGGATGCCATGTAAATATGAATTGTATATAAGCTTACTCCCAATGCTAAAGAAAAAGTAGCATACAAAAGAGTGACTGCATTGAGGGTGATTGGATTTTCAATTTGGGTAAGAATTAACCAAGTGGCAGCGGCAAAACTTAAGGCTGCTATGATTAAGCTGGCGCGATAGATGATTACGCCTGTACGATCGCTCTGAGTAATCGTAAATTCCCCAAATTGTCCTTGATAAACTTTCGATTCCAACTTATCTACTACTTGAGTCATAGCTAAACTTCAGAAAACACCTTTAGTTAATTGTATCTACAATTGATTAATTTAGTAACACTTTTATCTCATCTCCATAATTTAATTGTAACTTTGACTGAGCATTACCATTATTAACGGCAATTTCTACCCATCCATGACTACCAATTAAAGCGATTAAACTACCTATGGGAATGTCGCTGTAAGTTTTTTTACCTGGAATGTTTACATTGGCAATTTCTACATTCCAAATTTTGTTGATTACTAAATTACCGGGAATATTGGTGATTAGGTTGCCGAAGCGATCGATATACTGAATACAACCCTCTACAATCCCCTCTTTCTCTCGGCATTCAACAATTGGCAATTTTACCAAACTTTCCGGGTTAATTACAGTTCCCAACTCCGCTAAAGCAACACCACTAGCCAAATGTGCCCCCACTGCCGCAAAAATATCTCGACCATGAAAAGTTGTGCTAGGCGAAGCAGTGCGCCAGTACCGAAAATTGGTTAATTCAACTGCTGAAATAGCTGGATTTAGACTAAGAATACCGCTAAATAAACCATTATCAGGGCCAACTAAAAAACCGCTAGAAAATTCGATCGCTACTGCTCTCCTATTACCTCCCACCCCTGGATCTACCACAGCAATATGTACAGTATCTTTGGGAAAATAAGGAACCGCATTCATTAAACAAAATCTCGCCGCAATCAAATTTTGTGGCGGTATTTCATGAGTTAAATCAATTACTTGTAAACTTGGGTTAATCTCAGCAATTACACCTTTCATCACCCCAACATAGACATCACTTAACCCAAAATCAGTTAAAAGAGTAACAATCCTTTGTTGATTCATTAACTTAATTTGAATAACAACAAGAAAGAGTATGCCTTAAAGACATACTCTTCATCTGTATTATGTTACTACTTTTTTCTATTTAAGCAGTTCACACAATTCTGTTAATTGATGTTCTTTCTCCCGAATAATTTGCCTTGCTAACCCTTCCAAATTAGAGATATTTTCCGGTGTTACAACGTCCATATCATCATTACCTTTACCTGCATCAAGGAATCCTTGGAAGCGATAGTATTGAGGGGGACGATCGTCAGCTTTCGGTAATAATTGTTCTAGCTGCACTGCTACTGATTCACTAGCACCGTCCATCAAAATATTAATCAGTGGATGTATCCACCCAATTAATCCCCATTCTTTTGCTTTATTGTAGGTATATTTCCGAGTCAGAGAACCAGTACCAAGAGAGACAACTAATATATCTTCAAGTTGTAATTCTCTGCGATCTCTTTTCGAGTCAATAATTGCCTCCATAACTGCTAGAGATGTAGGATTATTAGCAAAAACTCCCCCATCAACTAAAGAGTAGTAACCACTTTCAGCTTGAGATGTAGGCACTTTATAAGGTTCAAAAAAAGTGGGAGCAGCGGAAGTTGCCATTCCTGCTTGCTTCATAGTAAAGCCATTACATACCTTCCGAAAAACTCTACCTCTATTTACTTCTTTATTGGCTTGACTAGTAAAGAAAACAGGTAGCCTTAATTCGGTATCATAACTGGTAATGAAAACTTCAGTTAGTGCTTCATGAATAGCAGTATCACCGAAGTAATTAGTCAAAACTGTGTCTCTTCCCTCTGAAGGATACTTAGCACTAAGGAGTTCATCAATTTCTGCAAATGGTAAATGCAAAAAATCCAAAACTTCTCTTAATCGTTGTTCTACCCATTCTTCAATAAATGATTCATTCTTTTTAAATATTTTGCTGCCTTCTTGCTTGTACAGTTCCACCAAATCCTTAGCGTAATATTTAGCCTGTTTGCTATCTTGTTGCGATGGCATTGTTAAACCTAATGCGATAATTCCTCCGGTGGAAGTACCAGCAATTAGATCGAACATTTCATGAATTCTTTTGCCTGTACGCTGTTCAATTTCAGCTAAAATCATAGAGGGAATAATTCCCCGAATACCGCCACCATCAATGGACAATACTTTGTATTTAAAAGTCATATAGCTTCCTGAGAAATATCTTTTTACTTACTTTTACTCAGGCGTACTACAGCTTCAGGAAATTTTGATTTATACAAATTTAAAGTTATACAAAGTTTTCTATCTACTCTTTGTTTTTGTGTAAAAGAAATAACTTTGGCTGTCTTAGTGCAGATATCTCACCTCAAACTCACATTACACAGCCTGTTTTGATTGCCATCCTACAGTTGGGTGAAAAGCGGCTTGGAAAAAATTTTCTTTCGGAGAAGTCAGTAAATAAATTTCTGTAAATTTAGATACAGTTTGCCAAATTTTAGTTATAATAAGGGTATAGAACATACAGCAGTTGAGTAAAAGAAAGAGTCCAAAATGAACAGAAAACGTGAAGATCTACAAAGAGTCGCTGATGTCCATCGCGCCAACATCCAAAGAAGACTCGAACACCGTCTGGAAGTTGCTAGAGCTAATGGAGACGATAATTTAGTGCGGATGTTGGAAGCGGAAATGCGCCAACTGTAGTCAAATTAAAGAGGGTAGGTTATGCCTACCAAAGATTTCTTGTTATTAAGACCCCGTTACCTTCATTTACAACGGGGTCTTTTGATTTGAGATTTGGGATTTTAGATTCAATTAATCAGGAATGTACATTTTTACGTCTTCAGGAATACTCATTCGGTAATGTGCTTGCCTGTCGCTATCATTATTTTCTAACTCTTTATCTTGTAAAGTATAACCACAGTCAGCACAGGTATAAGAATAGAGTGGTGGAGCATCAACGCGCCGTTTTAACAATTTCACATTAATAATTCCACCACATTTAGGACATGGATTCATTTTGTATTCCTATATTTTTTTAGCTTACGTCTTTATACTAGCTCAAGTTGTTAGTTACTAATTTTGGGTAAATTTTTGGTTTGTAGGGTGCGTCAGACACTACAATTTTAGTAAATCACAATAATTATCTGATTCTGACGCACCCGAAGGAATATAACTACCGACTTAAGCAGCAAAAATTTCCGAAAAAAGACACAATAAAAAAGGTGGAAATGAGTAGAGACGCAAAGTATGGAGACAATCCCAACACTTGAGAATACAACAGCAGAAATGCTTGCGGGTGGGAACGATCGCGATCGCTTCGACTGGCAAGAAGCTTGGTATCCCGTGCATTATGTGGCAGACTTGGATAAGTCGCAACCTACACCGTTTACTCTGCTAGGAAGAGATATTGTCATTTGGTGGGATAAAAACGCTTCAAGTTGGAGAGTTTTTGATGATAAATGTCCCCATCGTTTGGCACGTCTTTCGGAAGGTAGAGTTGCTGAAGATGGTTTATTAGAATGTCCTTATCACGGTTGGGCGTTTGCGGGAAATGGCAATTGCGATCGCATTCCGCAGCAAGTTGCTGATGGTAAAGCCCAAACTTCTAAAAGAGCTTGTGTTGCTTCTTTACCGACAATTGAAAAACAGGGAATGTTGTTTGTTTATCCGGGAAAACCGGAAAATGCTGCATTAACTAAAGTTCCAATTGTGGAAGCAATAGAAGAAAATCCTGATGAATGGATTTGTATTAATACTTTTCGGGATTTGCCTTATGATGCTTTGACACTGTTAGAAAATGTGTTGGATGCGAGTCATGTTCCTTACACTCATCATCGCACGGTGGGAAATCGGAATTATGCTAGCCCAGTGGAATTAGAAGTTACTGAGTCTGGGAAAAATGGCTTTAAAGGTGTTTGGCAAGAGGGGCCAAGAAAGGGTACTTTAGGAAGGCAAGATACTACTTTTGTTGCGCCGAATTTGATGTGGCATGACTTAACTTCTAAGCAGTTTGGTAGAACTTTGACGGTGGTTTATGCTACGCCAATTCGCAAAGGTGAATGTCGATTGTTTGCGATTTTTCCCTTTAAGTTTGCCTCGAAGTTGCCTGGTTTATTTATTAAGTTGACTCCGCGTTGGTATTCTCATTTGGGACAAAATCGAGTTTTAGAGGATGACCAAATTTTCTTGCATCACCAAGAACGCTATTTGGAAGAAGTGGGAAGTGAGAATTTTACAAAGGCGTTTTATCTGCCAACAAAAGCAGATAGTTTTGTTTTTGAGTTGCGGCAATGGGTAAATCAATATAGTGTCGATCCCTTTCCTAATACTAGTTTACCTCCGGCTTTGTCTCGCGATCGATTGTTAGATAGGTATCATTCTCATACAACTAAATGTAAGAGTTGTCGCACTGCTTTGGCGAACATTCAAAAAGTTAGATTGGGGTTGGGTGTTGGTGTGGCATTTGCCTGGACAATTACACCAATCATCGCTGTTTTACTGAATCAAAAAGCGATTTTACCAACAGCTTTGTTAACTGGATTAAGCCTAAGTTTAGGTGCAGTTTGGTTGTATCTTGGTAAGTTGGAAAAGCGATTTTACCAAGGTGAGAATATCCCCCCACGTAATATACTGAAATAGGTACGTTGTTTCGCATCAACGCTCTTAATATCGCAGAATCCCAACAACGTAAATAAAGTTTAATTGGGTAAAAAATAAAAAGTT
>NZ_JBHFNQ010000186.1:0-69913 GCF_041929345.1 Floridaenema aerugineum BLCC-F46 | reverse complement strand
ACGTACAAGAGCGCTAAAGCGCAACAACGTACAAGAGCGCTAAAGCGCAACAACGTACAAGAGCGCTAAAGCGCAACAACGTACAAGAGCGCTAAAGCGCAACAACGTACAAGAGCGCTAAAGCGCAACAACGTACTAACTACAAATGACAAAGGACAAATGACAACTTTAGAAACTCGTTTGCGCTTCCTTCAAGAAGTGGCTATTTTTCAAGAAATTGAACACAATGATTTTTTGCCAGAACTCGCTAAGAGTTTAGAAGAAGTTGTGTTTCCTGCTAATCACACTATTTTTACTAAAGGTGATGAGGGACAATTGCTTTATATTTTGGTTTCTGGTAAGGTCAAGGTGCATTTAGATGATTTTACTCTTGCTTATTTGGAACCGGGTAGTTATTTTGGCGAAATGGCATTATTTGAATCTCGGACGCGATCGGCTTCTGCTACTGCTATCGAAGAGTCTAAATGTTTAATTTTGAATGGGCAACAAGTTTATCAAGCAATTAAGCAAAGTCCTGATATTGCTATCAATATTATTCAACTTCTTGCCCAGAGAATTCGCAAATTTAATCGACTTTTCGGCGCTTCCGAAGAACTGTTTTACTTAAAATTGAAAAAGTCAGCTTGAGTATAACTCAGATCTTGCACTCCTGGAGGTGGAACCTCCCAGATCCTCGTTCCCAGGTTCAACCTGGGAACGAAGAATGGAGGCTCTGCCTCTTGGCGCAAGATCTGAGTATAAGTCGAAATGTTTTACATTAGAAATTAGGAATGGGGAATTGCTTATGATGCTCAGTGAAACTAACCTGCAACTTTTACAAAGTATCCCAATGTTTCGGGATATTGAACGAGAAGAAGTTTTATCACGACTCGCTAATAATTTCTCAGAAGTAGAGTTTCCCGCAGGTTACACAATTTTTAAACAAGGTGGAACTGGATCTTTCTTTTACATTTTAATTTCTGGTGTTGTACAAGTTCATTTAGGAGGTTTGCAACTAGCGCAGTTAGAAGCTGGGGCATATTTTGGAGAAATGTCTATATTTGCTCCAGAACCTCATTCAGTTTCAGTAACAACTTTGTCAGCTTGTAAATGTTTGGTATTAACCCAAGAACAAATTTATGAACTAATTAAAGAAAACCCAGAAATTGGGGTTAATATTATTCGGGTGCTAGCGGGGAGAGTGCGGGTATTGAATCAACAATTTAGTGCTTGTTTGCGCGGTTTCCTCACTATAGCTTGGGCAGATGGGGAATATAATGAAGAAGAAAAAGAAGTCATTGAAAATTTACTCCAAGATAACATTTATCCCGATACAAATCTTGGTTCTCTACACCCAATTTCTGCTACAGAATTAGCCGTTGCTTTACATGGTAATAAATCCCTAATTGAAAACTTTGTCAGAACCGCAGTAATTGTGGCTTTAGCTAATGGTACTTATTCAGAGTCTGAAGATAAAGTATTACGAGAGTTTTGTACTGCTTTATTAGGTCAAAAGTTAGAGATTTTAGAAGCGTTAAGGGTTCTACTCAGCCCAGAAACTTTAGAAGTAAAGCCTCAGATTTCTGTTAAAGGAAAACCTGTTTTTCTTACTCCACAGGATGTATTACAACCTGTACGTAATTTCCTGGATGACATGGAAATTGATAGCCCTTACATGGCGCGATTTTTGTGTAAAATGATTCCCCCTCAATGTCCTTTTGAACGGGATATAGTTTTGTTTGGACATAAGGTGATACATATTCCCCCAATGTGTAAGCTTAACCCTTTGTATGAACAGTTAGTAGGTTTGCGTTTTCGGGCGCTTTCTTATTTAGCTGATGAATGTAAAGAGGATATTTCTCAATACATTTGATCCCCCCTAACCCCCCTTGCAAAGGGGGGAACCAGAGGAAAATTTGATATAACTCAAAAAAAAGGTGGGTTTTATCCCACCTAAATTTATGAAGAAGTTGGAAAACGGAAGCTTAAAATTTAAAATTTTTCACTTTGATAAACAGTAGTAGCTGTCAGGGTAACTGCGGGAATTGATTCCTCAAAGTAAGTGTTTTTAGGCTTTTCTGAAAATAGCCGTTTGACAACAAAAGAACTTAAGGAAGTTATCAGATATAAAGGTAATACCAAAGGCCAAGAAATAGTAATTATAACTAAAATAACCAAGGATAAAAAGTAATTCTCTGGAGTTTTTGTAGAGGAAGTTTTAAAAAATTTTAACCAGTTTTTGCCAAAATATAGACTGATCGCAAGATAAATACTTATTGAAATGGCTATTATTAAGTTCACTGTAGTTCATCCTGAAAAACTTCCTACTAAGAGAATTGTAGTGTTGGCAAAAGTTAATTCAAGGATTTATCCAGCAGTTTCACACAAACTTCATCAAAGTCGAGGTTTTATAAAGTTTACTTTAAATTAGCGATCGCTTCTTCATAAACCGCCAAAGTTTCTCTGTTAACTCGTGAAACATTTAACCAATCTAAATTTGTTTGCGCTTGCTTTCGCCATTTCTCCAGTAATTCAGAGGAATTCAACAAATTAAATAAAGCATTTGCTAAAGCGCAACTATCTTGAGGAGGAACTAAAATTCCGGCTTTTCCATTATCCAATGCTTCTGGTATGCCATCAACATTTGTCGCCACAATTGCACAGCCTGCTTCTCGTGCTTCCGAGAGTACTAAACCAAAAGGTTCTTGATGGGAAGCTAATACAAATATGTCACAAGATAGAAGATATTTTTGCGGTTCTGGCTGAAAACCTTCAAAATGAATCCGGTTACTGAAAGGTGTATTTTGTGCCTGAGTTTCAAATGTTAGTTTATCAGGGCCATTGCCGACTAAATATAAATGTAATTCGGGAAAGTTAGCGGCAATTTTACTAAAAGCATTGATGAGTTCAGCTATTCCTTTGCGATGATACATTCCGGCTACGGTGGCGATCGCAGGACGTTGTAAACTTAATGGTTCATACTCAGAAATATTCCGAGTGCGAGGACTACCCAAAGTGCCATTATAAACCAGAGAAATTTTACTTTTAGGGATACCTCGGCGCATCATAGAAAGGGCTACAGCATTACTAATTGCAATTACGCGATCGGCTAAACCCATTAATACCGCACTGCGTTGAAATTCATTATGCACTGTTGAAATTAAAGCATAATTAAACCCAGGTTTTAATAATCTTGCTAACACAACTCCTGTCATCATCTGAGCGTGGACAATATCCGGCTGAAATTCGCGCACAATTTCCCGATAATATCGAGTAGCCTTAATTAAATTAATTGGATTTCTTGCCTGATTTAAAACAAAATGCTGCACGCCATATTTTGCCAACAAAACCTCAAATTCTCCTCCCGCAGAAGCAACAGCAACCTGATGACCTGCTTTGGCTTGGAGACAGGAGATATCGATCGCCACATTGACAATACCATTACCAATTTCTTGAATGTGATTTAAAAGATGTAAAATTCGCATAGTTTGGGGATTTTAGATTGACAATGACAGGCAAGATGCCTGTCCTACAAGAGTAAATATTCTCTCCTTCTTCTCTTTCTTTGCGTCCTTTGCGTCCTTTGCGGTTCAAAAAAAATTACAACAAATTACCTGAAAGCTGATAATTTTTTTGAGACTCAACACCTAAAACCTTTAGATATTGATCCACAACATTATCCACAGTAAAATCTAACGCTCTTTCCTGCAATAACTGCGAATTAGTTGGGTTTTCCAACGTCTCTAAAATAGCATTTGCCAAAGCATTCACATCTCCCACTGAAACTAACTTACCATACTTTCCATTTTCCAAAATCTCTGCAGGACCACTCGGACAATCAGTAGAAACAACCGGAGTACCAACCGCCATTGCTTCCGCTACCACATTACCAAAACCCTCCCAAGCAGAAGAAAGTACAAACAATTTCGCCTTTGCCATATAAGTATATGGATTATCTTTAAATCCCGGCATATCTACATCATTTTCTAATCCTAATTCTCGCACCAAAGCTTCTAATTGAAGACGCTTCTCTCCCTCACCTAAAATCATTAACTTAGCCGAAATTTGCTGTTTTACAATGGCAAAAGCTTTAATCAAAGTAGGAAAATCTTTTTGTGGGACTAATCTACCTACTCCTAGAATTACTGGCGGTTCTCCTGATGCAAACCAAGGGTGATCGATCGGTTCTTTTGCCTTCTCAAATAATTCCGGCATGACTACAGGATTGTAAATTACATCGATGTTATTTACAGGTACTCCTGAAATTTGCGAAACATCTTCAGCAACACCTTGAGAAGCGGCAATAATTCCATCAGCTAAAGGATACCATTGTTTGACTAAATAAGGTCTAATTTTGCTCATAATTCCAGAGTCATTTCGGAATTGTTGAGAAAGATTTGTTTGGACACACATAATTATTTTCGTCGGTGTGACAGAAAGACGTTTTGCCCAAGTAGCAGCGCTGAGAATATCTAAAGCCGAAAGCAGAAATGTAGGCTGTTCCAGTTGCAAATAACGCCGCAAATTTAAGGTTTTCCAAAAGATGACTGGAGAGCGAGAATTTAAGTTAATTAATCGCACTTCTGGAGGGATTTTTTCTAAATATTCACCTTCAGCTTGAGCGAGTATTAAATCAGTTTTAATTCCCCGTTTGGCTGTACCTGTGGCTAAGTGTAACATGGCTCTTTCTGCACCGCCGCCATCAAGGTTAGGAAGGAAAAAACTGAGAGAAGGATTTGGGTTAGTCATAGGTTTAGGATGGGTAATCTTTGTTAAGGACTGAGCGCAAGTATTAATGCTTTATCTGGTATGTTCAAATTGATAGTTGAGGTCGAGGATATTGGTTGAGAGGACATATTGCCATTGTCGTCTAAGGAGTAGCTAACTACTTCTTTTATTGGGGTTTTCAAACTAATAGTAACGGGGATATCTGGTGGTGTAATTTCTCGTATGGGACGACTGCTAATATCGCCGTTAGAAATTTCATGCCAAAGTGCTAAATAAAAGGTGCCATTTTGTTTTTGTAGTAAGAGGTGATGGAGGTATTGGGTGCGATCGTACCCTGGAGGCGGATTAACAGAAATGCTGTAATCTAGAGAACCGGGTGTAAAATTAGCACCAGGATCTTTAAGCAAGTTAATTACATTTTTCAAAGCTGTGTAAGCAGGTTTTGGACTTAGATCGTTACGCAACAAACCAAAATTTGCTTCTGGATTATCGGGGTTATTGAATTCATCAAGAAATTCATAAGATGTAGTACGAACAATGCCTTTACGAAAGTATTCTAAAAATAGTCGTGGCATATATTTGCCGTGCATTCGCTCAGAAATGCCATTTCTGGAAGTGTTGTAACCTGTTTCTGTTGCTGCCATTGGTTTGTTACCAAATGGCGGTGCCCAAATATCAAAAGCATAAGGCCATTCATCAATATTAACTGCCGGAAAATTCCCCTGCCAAAAGTACTTTTCGATCGTGTTATAACTGAAGGGTGCGCTATAACTATTACCGCCACCTGGATAGGGGTGAAAACTCCCCCAATCAACATAATTAGTTAAGGTATCTTTTCCCAAAGGTGACTTAGTTTCGTAACCGTAACTTTGTCCTAATGCTGGCCCAATTACGGTAAGATTTTTCGTGTTAGGATCGCTTTTTAAAGTGGTATAAAGGTCTTTTTGAAAAGCAATTACGCCTTCAGGAAAACCTTGATTTTGATAAGAAATATTGGAACGAGGCCAAAAAATATCTGGTTCATTTGGCCCTTCTACAGAATCAATAGCAGCAGTGGGTTGATTAGCAGCTGCGATCGCATCTTTAAGTTGAGTAGGAGTACCTTCACTTGGTTGAACTCCCACTTGACTTTTAATTCCAACTGCGGCTAAATCTTGGATGCGAGGAGAGAGAGTATCGCGCACATGACGGATACCTAACTCCACTAATTTTTGCTTGACTTCTTCATATCTGGAACCGTAGGGAGTATCGGGATAACCCCAGTGAGTAACCACGCCAATACTATCAACAAAAGCATCGGCACTTTTAGCAATTTCAACATTGGTATTTGGTGCAGCTTGGATCTTATCTGATTTCATTTCCTGCCATATTGAAACTCCTAAAATAAACAGCAATGTGGCTGTAATTATGGTGATTAATCTCTGCTTATTCATCTGCGGTTAAAAATTCCTTTCCTAATCTTTTTTTTTCATTTCCGCAAGATATCACCCCGATCAATAATTGGCTAATCTGTTGATTAATTGTTGTCAAGTCAAAGCGTTGACTAGCAACAATTTGCCCTTGTTGGGCAATCGTTTCACATAACTCTGGATGCTGGCGACAGTGATTAATAATTTCTGCCAATTCCAGAGAATTTCCAGGTGTTACCAACCAACCTGTTTTTTGATGTTCGACTAATTCGATCGCACCTCCAGCTTGAGCAGCAATTACAGGTTTCCTGCATAACATTGCTTCGACAATTACTCGCCCAAAAGGTTCAGGTGAAATTGAGGTATGAGTAATTAAATCGCAAGCTTTCATCAAAGGTACAATATTACCTTGAAAACCTAAAAACTTCACCCTTTTTTCTAAACCTAAATTTGCTACTTGCTTGTGTAACTGCTGGACGTAATCTCCTTCACCAAATAGGGCATCTCCAACTAAAATTGCTGTAACATTTTCCGGGCAATGGGTGAGTGCTTCAATTAAAATATGCTGCCCTTTCCAAGGAGATAAACGGCTAAAGTGTCCAATTACAAACTGTCGATCTACTCCTAGATTCTGTCTAATGTAGTAAATTTTTGATTCATCAATGTCATAAGCTTTAGGTGTGAAACCATTATAAACAACTTTGGTAATTTCTGGTTTTCCTCCCGCTTCGATAAATGCTATTTTGGTGGCTTGAGAATTAGCTATTACTAATGATGCAAAACGATTAGCTAATGTGACAGCAATCTGGCGGTTAATTTTACTGAAATGCTCTAAAGAAAGGATGTCATGTAAGTGATAAACTAGAGGGCGATTGGTGAAGAAACTGGCGATCGCACCCACAACTAAAGCTTTTTGCGTGTTAGCATAAATTAAATCATAATCCCGGCTAATTTTAATTACCTTACTAATTAAAGGTGTAATTTGCCTAAAACTACTTAAACCTTGCATTAAACTGCTTTCTTTACTAACCTTTATTGCCCGATCAGTTAAAACTTGCACAGGAATTTGTTGTTGTTCTAGCAACTGTTTAAAAGCACCATCGGCAAACAACCCTACTAAACAGTTATCTCGATAGGGTTTCGCAATATCCAACAAGCACAATTCTGCGCCTCCAGGTTTCCCGCTTTGGTCAAGAAATAGAATTTTCATCATCAATTTACGATAGGTTAACTATAAATCTTCCAGGGGGAGTTATTAGCAAAAAGCATATTTGTTAAATGCTGACGACTCAAATCTTCCGAACAGTATTTCTCGGCAAACTGTTTGCCATTTTCACCGAGTTTATGACATTTTTCTGGGTCATTCCAAAGATTAATAATTGCTTTTGCTAAAGCATCTGGCGCAAATGGTTTGCAGGTAATGCCATTATAATCTTCTATTACATAGTCACTAACTCCACGAGAATTAGTAATAATAAATCCTTTGCCAAGGTGCATTGCTGCAACTAAAGTAAAATGACCACAGGGTATTTCTGCGCCTTTGAGTGGTAACACCATAAACCGAGAATGTTTCAGGATATTCATAGCATGAGGTTCAGAAATGTTCACCAAAACTTTGACATTTGGCGGAATTTCTAAATCTTTTCGATTACTGGGTCTAATCACAATAACCATCTTTAAATCCGGCAATTTTTTCATAGCTTCCATGAGAGTTTTATAGTCTCGCGCATTACCCCCAATAGCACAGATATAATCACCCTCCTCTAGTGGTTCTTGCGGTTCAACTTTCGGTGGTTTCATAGTCCAAAGTTTCGTTTCAATAAGCTCTTGGGAAATTCCGAAATAGTCGCTATAAAGCTGCTTTTCAAACTTAGAATAAACGACAAATTGATTGATGGTTTTAAAAGCTAATTTCATTAATTGTCGTTTTAATCCATGAGGCAATTCATGAAAGTTAAAAGAGTAGGCAATATGTTTAGTTTTTACGCCTAAAAAGAAGGCAAAAAAAGCACACCAAAATGATAGCCTGGGATTATGGGCAACAAGTAAATCAGCTTGATGTTGCTTTGCGGAACGAACTGCTTCTAAACAGGTACGAACTCCCGATAATTGGGTGTATCTTTCTAAGATTCCTTGCGGTTTATCATAATGGAAATGCCAATGGAGTTGATATTCGCTTAGTTCAGGTGCAAACCATTGCCAATTTTCGCCCCAAGCTGGTGTACAGCAAACAATACTAGAAGGATTTTTCATAGTTAATAATTTTGTCTAAAAACGAGTAAGTTGATGTGATTTATTGTGATTTTTTTACCATTGAAAATTACGTAGATTATCCAGGCGAAACCGCCAGATAAAAAAGATAATTAGCAGTGCAGAAATAGCACTAATAATTTGTCCGGTTCTTTCTTCCACTCCAGCTTCTAGTGTTAACCTAACCTGATGCTGTCCTGGCGGTATCGACACACTCAATAAACCCTCTGTTGTTGAAGGTTCTACTGGCAAAATACGCGACTCGCCGTTAATTTTGGCAGTCCATCCTGGGTAATAAAACTGATGAATATTTACCCAAAGATTAGTTATAGCATTGGTTTGTAAAACTATATGTCTCAGCTGCCATTTTGTGATTGATATATTACCCTGTCCAACAGCTATTCTTGCTCGAGCGAAGCTATTCCCTAATTCGGCAATTTTGGATGCTGTAAATATTTCTGGAGGAACCCATTTAGGTCGATATTCGGGTGCATCTAAACTAATATTTAACTCTTGATTAGCATCCAATGGCTTTTCTAAAGTAGTGTATTTGTATAAGAGTTCAGGACTTGTATAAATATGGGCAACTACGGCACCAGATAATAAGAGAATAACGACTAATGAACTTGTAATTGCTAAAGTGTTCTTAGTGGCAACATTAATTGGTTTTTTCAATGCCGAAATTCCTAAAGCTAAAAGAGCAGTGGTCGCTACTGTCAAAATAGTATTAAATCGCCAAGGATGTTGAATTCTTTGGATTATGGAAAAGATTTCCCATATAGGTTTACTTATAGGTAATGTCATCAAAAAAACACTCATGGCAATAATCATCCAATAGCGACTTTCTCTTCTAATTTTTGCTATTTGATGCTGACGTGCCAGGAAAAAAGCGCCACCAGCTACTCCGGCTAATAGTATGGTTTTAACACCTAAATATAAATTAAATTTAGAACTAAAAAAGTTTTCACCAAAAAAGAGGAAATTGTTTCCATAAAAATATCTTCCTGTTCTGATCTCTATCATAGAAATATATTTTTGAGTGGTCATAGCTGGCACTAAATAAATTGCCGATAACCCAATACCCAGTAATATTGCAACTAGGAGATATAGTAATGCTTGTTTTCTTTGTTTCCTTTCAGTGATGAAGAATAAATAGGAAATGGGAATAATTGAAAATATGAGTACAGTTATTATATGTGTCATAATCAGCAGAGCATAGCTGATGGCAAAACCTACTAAAGCAAATTTAGAGCCTGTGCTGATTTTTCGCGTAAAATATAAAAGCAATGGTAGCCAAACAAAGCTCCAATGTTCTGCATAAGCAAAACGAACGTAAAGATCAACTGCCAAGTGATAGGGCAAAGCCATATATAAAATTGCAGCGATAAATGCTGAGTTTTGATTAGTAATATCTTTTAACCAAATATAGGCGGTAATTCCAGATGCTAAAAGGGCTAAAGCGGCAGATAAACTTAGCTGATGCCAACCGGATGAATCGTTAGGGAAAAAAGGATGAAATAAACTACTAAAGTAATAAGGAATGGGGCCATAAAAAAAGAAAGCTGGACTTCCTAAACCAGCATTCATATTTTGCAGCCATCGAGGATAAAGTTCGCCTGTCCAAAATTGTTCTGTGAAATGTTTAGACCATTTTAAATGAAATGCAATCAGGTCATGTGCCTCAAAAATTCCGCCAAAAATAGCTGGAATAGAGAGGATAAATCCAATCATCACAATTCCGATAATATGAATTCCTGTAATACGTTTTTCCTGAATCAATAACATGGCTATTAAACTTCCTTACTCAAAATGACAAATCATTAATCTTGAATTCCGGGTTTATTTTGCTGTGAGTAGTATTTATGGGCTGCTACAGCTAAACCCAAAAATGCCCACAAAACAACACCAAATACTCCAGCAGTTGCACCATTTAACCCTATTTGGGCGAATACACCAATGCCAATAGCACGAGCAGCACTCATGAAAGGATCTAAACGAACTTCAGGGTATTGTAATAAGCTAAAAATTAGTAAAATAATGCCGCCCAAGTAAGGGATAGCACCCACCCAACCAAATGAGTAAAATGTGTCTAAAATCCCGCTATCAATATTAGGGCCTAAAGCTGCATTTCCTCCTAATCCATTACCAATAATTTGTGCCAAAGCAATACTTAAATAAGTCTCGTAACGTTCAGCCCTTTCGTTGTAACTTACATCATCATCGGCATTACTAAGAGATTCTATTCTTGGAGCAATTACTGAAGAGAAAGGCTCGATATTGGCTAAGGGAACTACGAGAATTACTATTACTAAAAGTGTAATAATTAAACGCATTTGCAACTTAGCTTTGAGTGATGAAGTTAAAATAAAAACTGCCACTAACCAACCTAACCAAACAGCCCTTGCTGATGATAAAAGTAGGGAGAGATATCCCACGCCAGCAGATGCGAAACGAAAAGTTCCTTTGCCATTAAATAATAGTAATAAACCTGCCATCATTACTACTGCAAATGGCTGAGGAGAATTCATGGTACTAAATACCCGAATTCCTAAAGGTTCAGGCGCTCCAAAGGCAACTGCTCCGGTATTGATAATCCAAAATCTATCCCATTCAGGTGCTACTAAATATTGCCATACTCCGTAGCTTCCGGTTACTAATACTCCCCATAAAAAAGTGCGTTGAATATTTTGACTTATTTGGGGGTAATTTCGCCAATTTATAAATAAATGAAACCCGAAAGCGATCGGAGTTAGCCAGTTAAGACAGGCAAGCATAGCAGATGTGGGTGAGGTTTGAATTAAGCCGATTAAAAAAGCATAACCAACTCCTAAAAAAGATAGGATAAAAGGCAATCCTCCTTGGGAATAACTTTGGGGAAGATAGCGTAATAAAGAAGCTAATGTAATTAGTGTAACTAAGGGTGGTGCTAACAATATTGGACTGGGATCTACCCAACCACTTTTGAGATCTACTAAGCGGCGAATCCAAGGTGAAAGCAACCAGATCCACCAAGTAAAACCTATGTAAAGAATGGGATATCTTCGATATAAAAATACTCCTACTAGAAAAGATGCTGCGGGAAATAATAAACGTAAAATACCGCCTGCGTTCGCCACTATGCAGACTGCGGTGAAGAGTGAAAATCCTAAAATTACTGTCCAAGCTTGGGCAGGTTGTAAACTAATAAAAAAGCTTTTTTTGGGGAGGGAATTAGTCATTGGCGATCGCACTTTCCTAAACAAGCTTGTTCATATAATGCCAGGTTTTTTTGAGCAATTTTTGCCCAACTATAAGTTTGTGCAGTCGCATAAGCATTGCGCCGCAATTGTTCTAACAAAGAATGATTTGTAATCAATTGTTCTAATGCTTCTTCAATAGCTAGGCTGTTTCTTGGGGGAATGATGATCGCATCATGTCCATCTCGAACTATTTCTAATGGCCCAGGTGTGGCTGTAGTTATCGGTGCTAAACCACAAGCCATTGCTTCAATTAATGCTACACCAAACCCTTCAGAAATTGTGGAAAAAAGTTTAATTTGATGACCTTTTAAAAGTTCTGGCAGAGTTTCGTTGGTGTAATAGGGAATGACTTTGACGCGATCGCGCACCCCTGGCTCAAAATCTGCATAAACTTGCGCTGGATCGGGACATTCAAAACATTTTGTTCCGAAAAAACTTACTTCAACTTGTGGATAACGAGCCAAAATTTTATTTAATGCCGGAACACTGTAATGAATGCCTTTTCGCGGAATGTAAGTACCAATTTGAGCGATGCGAATTACAGAATTATCTGTTGTTGGTATCGACTCAAACGGCAAATTTAAAAATCTGTCTGCAATGCCATTAGGAACAACAGCTACTCGTTCGGGTTTCACTTTCAAATTTTCTGTTACATACTTAGCATCGCAGCTATTAAGCAGCAAAACTAAGTCCGAATAACGCATGGATTTTTCCACTTCCCAAAGTCGTACACTACCCCGATAAAGAGGATATTTCCAACTTAATTTTATATTTCCTTGTTGTGTTTCTTGTAAATATTCTTGATGTTCAATATGTTCTAAACCGTGACAACGTGCAACTAAAAGCGGGCGATTTTTTCTATTATTTTGTAATAATCCCCATAGCCAACCGTCACCTGTGGAAGCATCTACTATATCGATTCCTTGCTGGTTACATTTGCCGATTTTGTAAGTTACAAACTCAGGAAAAGTAATAAATTTTGCTAGGCGATGTAACTTTTTGGGCAGGTCATCTAGGGAATAGTAATAAACTTGATGCCCTAGTTTTTCATATTCTTGACCAAGCCGCCAAGTTACTCCAGCCGCACCAGCATTGGTATCAAAATTGTAGTGACAAGTGAGCAGAATTTTCATGGTTTTGTTTACTAATAGATATCTCTCGAAAAACTGATTCTAGGGTTTGAAAATTAGTGTGAGCGTTAAACTTTCTTTCGACAATTTGACGACCTTTGGCACCCATTTCTTTACCTAAATTGCGATTTTCTATCAGTTGTTGAATTCTGTTAGCTAAGTCAGTGCGATCGCCTGGTTGAATCAAAAACCCCGTTTCTTCATGACTAACAATTTCAGGAATTGCATTAACTCGACTAGCAATAATTGGTAAACCCGCCGCCATTGCTTCGATAAAAACCCAGCCAAAAGGTTCAGAATAAGTTGGCAATACAAACACATCTGCTTGATGATAAAGTTCTAACCATTCAGGAGTGTAGGCTTTAATATTTTGGTAAATGTAAACGTGAGTCCGATCGCATTTTATCGGTGTTTGCGTGACTAAATGTAACTCTGCGCGATCGGCAAATCTTTCCAGAAATACTTCTAAAAGGTCTTGTCCTCCCTTACGTTCAAAGTGACCACCAATAAATAAAATTTTGTAAGGTTTTTGCTCAATTTGTTTGGGTTTACTTGATAAAGGAATTTTATTGAGATCTACACCAGGGTAAATAACTTTTACCTTGTTTTCGTCAATTTTGTAGTCTTCAATGACAGATTTACGAGTAGCTTCCGAAAAAGTTATTAGCTTCGCCGCCCCCTGAAAAACCCTTTTTTCTAATAAAAAGTTAGGCGCATAAGTCCAGCGGAAATCCGGGTCAGTTTTTTCGGTAGCGGCTTGAATGGCGGTAAAGTCAATAGTAATGGCAGTAGGTAACTTTTTTAGCAAATCTAATGCTAAAAATGCCAATGGTTGAGTATGAAAATGCAGAGCAGAGTACTTTCTTTGGCTAAATTTGCGATAGGTTAACCTCCGACTCATGTAGGCAAAACCTAATTGAACGCGCAAGCGAGTAAAGTCTAGATTTTGTTTTTGAATCCAGCGATTAGGAAAGTTGTAACTCAGTAGTCTGTTAATTATTCTGGTAGTTAACTCTTTTTCATCGTTGTACCAGTAGAAGTCTACTTTGCGATCGCCATTTCTGCCGAAATACTCCCTCATCAATTCGCCATAAGTGCGATGTCCTAAATAGCTTTCAATAATCGAAAGAACTTGAGGAGATTTGTTCATTTTTATCACTCTTTAACAACCTTCAAAAGTACTTTTTCTACGCCATTAATCATGGTTTCCAAACTAAATTTATTGAAAGTATATTCACGAGATTTCGCACCTAATTGCGGATTGGTATCTCGCCAATCAATCATTTTATTGAGAGTCTTTGCTAAATCTTGGGCATTTCCTGGCTCAAATAATCCGGCAGCAAATTCGCCTGTCAAAATCTCTGGAATTCCTCCAATTCGGCTACCTACTACAGGCGTTCCACAAGCCATCGATTCAATTACTACTCTGCCAAAAGGTTCAGACCATAAACTAGGTACAACTGTTAGATCGCTAACCTGATAAACTGAGGTAGGGTTACTTAAATGACCGAGGAATTCTACAGATTGTTCTATACCTAGAGCGATCGCAATTTGTTTTAAAGATTGCTTATACTCCTCACCAGCTAAAGGGCATTCTTTACCATCGGCTGAGAAGTGAAGTAGAGGTTTCCCAGCAATAAACAGTTTCGCTTTCTTGCCAGTTTTAAGAAATAAAGCAAACGCCTCTATCAACAGTTCTAAACCCTTATCTTTGTCTAATCTTCCCACATACGAAACGACTCTAGTATCTTCGGGAATGTTCCATGAATTTCTTAGTTGAGCAAGATTTTCAGCGAGTTTGAACTTCTCAAAGTTAGTACCGTTATATACTACATCAATTTTTTCCTCTGTCAACTTTAATTCCTGTAACCATTCATTTTTTGTCTGTTGAGAAACCGCAATAAACTTGTTGACACCCTTCATGCCAATTCGCCTCTGAAGATTGAATTCTTCCCGGTTAACAGGTGGGGGAATTTGCAGATAACAAACAAAGGGTACTTGCTTAAATAAAGATAAAAGATAACCGTAAAAAGCATCAGGGTATTGATTAATAAAGACTACGCTATTGTCCTTTGCTGTAACTTTCCAAATATCTCTAAAACTTGGTAAAAAATTAATAATGTCGCTAACTTTCCGGCGATCGAACCCATAACTATTTACCTTAATTACCTGTTCGCAAAATTGTTGATACTTCTCAACTAAATCCCCAGGTTTAACATAGAACAAGCTAATTTTGTGACCTTTTTCTGATAGAGTGCGGCAAATTTCAAATAGATTTAATTCTTGTCCGCCACGCGCAGATGATGGTTGCTGCTCTAAAACAATAACGTGCATTAGTTTGGAGTTATTAACTGTTTCAGTTAGCAGTTCTGGTGTTTTTAATTTAGTTTCCGTCATTTTAATTAACCTTCCTTGATTGACTTAACTACAGTAAATCTAAAATCAACTCTTTTGCTTGTTTCCCCACTACTTCCCAATTAAAGCGATTTTGATATTCGTTAAATGATGAACGAGCTAAATCTTGATATTCGCCATAATTATTCATCAAATTATTTATGTAATCACAATATTCAGAAATCCGGGCTTTTAATAAAAAAGTTTTACCATTTAAGTCATCAGAAATCATGCTGGGAATGCCACCAACATTGCTGGTTAAACAAGGTAATCCGAAGGAATTTGCTTCACATAAAACGTGAGGAGAACAATCAGCTTTTGAGGGCATAATGAAAAAATGGGATTCCCTAAATAATTTATTTATCTGCTCTTTCCCTTCCATAGTCGATTTATCAATGAATCCTAAAACTTTCACAAACTTGGGCAAAGGTCGATCGTTAATAGGGTGGCATCCCACTACAAATAATTCCGTTTTTAGTCCTCTTTGATTTAATTCTTCAGCCACCTTAAGAGCAATATCCCCACCTTTCCTCAACCATTCAACACCAATAAATAATAATTTGCAAGGAACTCTATCTTTGGCTTGAACTATGTGATTAATAGTTTCGCTGTTGCGATCGCATTCTATATTTGCTCCCCAAGGAATTACTCTTACTTTCCTCGGCTCAATTCCATAAATTTTTATAGCAGATTCAGCAGCCCAGTCAGATAGAAATATAACTACTTTGCTTCTCTCAAAGGCTGCTTTTTCCATTTCATAAATATGTCTTTTAGTTTCACCGCACAGATTACTAAAAACTGAATACCAATCAATTAAAGCTGTTTGGGGTGCATCTGTCCAAATTACAATTGGTTGTTTACATTCAAGATAAGCAACTGGTTGAGCATTCTCTGGACATAGAACTAAACGAGCATTAGAATTAGACAATTTTTGTGAAACTTGTAAAGCATAATCTTTAGTTATAGATGGAACTGACCAACAATGATAAAACTTGTTTAAAACAAGTTTATACAATTTGCTTTTAGCTCTATCTACTAGTTTATGGTTTTGCTTCAAAGGCCCAATATAGCTAATAGGTATTGATTGATTTTCCAAATATTTCGCCAAGAATTGACCTGCTCCTCGAATGCCGAGCAGATCTTTTCTCCAACCCGAACTATCGAAAACTTCATAACTAGTAACATAAGCCAAAACCATTCTTTTCTTACCTTTTCCTTCGAGAATTCAAACTTACCCAACTTGACCTAATTCATGCTGCATTTGGTGATATTTCCAAAGTTTGCCTCGCTGTTCCAACAATTCGTTGTATTGTCCTTGTTCGACAATTCTTCCTGCTTCTAAAACCACCACTTTGTCGGCTCTTACAATTGTTGAAAGTCGGTGAGCGATCGCAATTACTGTCCTTCCTTGAGACAGTTTTTCTAAAGACTCTTGAATCAACCTTTCGGAAACAGAATCTAAGGCACTTGTAGCTTCATCCAAAATCAAAATTTCTGGGTCACGGAGCAGGGCACGAGCGATCGCAATTCGCTGACGTTGACCACCAGATAACCTCACACCTCTATCCCCTAATTGAGTATCAAAACCTTCCGGTAATTCCTCGATAAATTCCCAAGCATTAGCTAATTTAGCTGCTGTCAAAATTGCTTTTTCATCAGCATTTTCTGTGCCATAAGCAATATTATCTCGCACCGAAGCATTGAAGATAAATGTATCCTGACTCACCACCGCTAACTTACGCCGCAAGGAATTAATTTCAAATTCTCGCAGATCGATCCCATCAATTAAAATTTGCCCTGCGGTAGGATCGTAAAATCTCGGAATCAAATCTGCTAAAGTAGATTTTCCTGCACCCGAAGCTCCTACTAATGCCGTTGTTTTTCCCTTTGTGATTGTCAAGGTAACATTGTGCAATACCAAATTATCTGCATCATAGCCAAAATCTACTGACACAAAATCAATGCCTCGTTCCAAACCAGAAAACTGTAACTTACCATCGATTAAATATGGTTTATTTTCAGTTTTAAGCAGTTCCTTAATACTGCTTAAAGGCCCCTGAAAGCTACTAATTTGCGCCCGCGATCCATTGATCTGTCGGACAATAGGCATTAAGCGAAATAAGACAAATAAAAATGTTAGTAATCCAGCAGGTTGAATTTGTTGTTGCGGAATTAAAGTAGCGAATGCTAATAACAAAATTCCAACTAAAATTGCCGTTGCTCCCCCTTCTGCTAAAGGTTCAACAGATGCACTTGCAGCCAAACCTTTAATTGCTGCTTTTTTCAGTTGTGAACTTGCATCGTAAAACCTTTTTCGCTCGAAATCTTGAGTGGCAAAAGCTTGTACAGTGCGAATACCGTTAATAAATTCCAGGGCTACTGAAGCATACCAACCACCTGCTTTTGACCATTCAAAACTAGCTTCTCTCACTCTTCCTAACAAAGTAGTAATTGCTGCTGATAATAAACCAAACAACATTACTGAAATAACTGTTAATTGCCAAGAGAGTAACAGCATTGAGATGACATAAGCAATTAAAGTAGAGCTTCTAGTAACTAAAAAAGAAGTAATTCCGAAAGCGTGACAAATTTGGTTTACTTCTGAAGTTAAGCTATTAACTAACTCACCAGAACGAGTTTTGGCAAAGTACCTTAAGCTTAGAGATTGTAACTGCTCGAAAAGCTTTTTACGTATGCGATCGGCTAAATTGTGATTAGCAATTTCGCTGTAAACTTGACCCAAATATGTAAAGCCTGTTCGGAGCAAAGTTACTACTAAAATTAACGCGGAAACTCGATAAAGTCGCTCCATGTTTGAAGCATTTATTCCCAAAAACCAAACATCAAACCAGTGAATACCTGTTTGAATTGGCTGGGCTTGAGGGTCGGTTAAACTTTGCAAGAAAGCTAAGAGAAATCCAACTCCGAATCCCTCAAAAGCTGCTGCTGTCAAAGTAAATAACAGAGCTAACAGTGCTACTTTGCGAAGGTGTTTAAACTCTCGCAAAATTATGTAGTTTTCTTGCCAAAATTTTGTTGCTTTGAGCAAATTACTAATTGGCTTTAGCTGTTTAAGAATCATGCAATTTTCCCAGGTCAGTTGTGAACTAATAAGCGCCAAAACCGGAAAGGACTTTGAGCATGGTTAGTGGTAATATTTTTAAGTCTCGCCACAAAGACCAGCTACGCAAGTACTCTAGATCGCAATGATTTACAGCATCTAAATCTAACAAATGCGATCGCGCTTTTACCTGCCAATCTCCGGTCATTCCTGGTAGTGCATTTAACCTTTTTTGTCCGGCTTTACTAATCCTGACAGCATCATATAAAGCCCAAGGACGAGGCCCTACTAAACTCATTTCACCCCGTAATACATTAAATAATTGTGGCAGTTCATCCAGGCTATATTTACGCATCCAACGCCCTAAAGATGTAACCCGAAAATCATCTTTGCACTTGTGCAAACCTTTCTGATTTGCCATTACTTGATGATGAAACTTTTCAGCATCCACTATCATTGTCCTGAATTTTAAGATGTGAAATAACTTGCCTCTTTCTCCCACACGCCATTGAGTGTAAAAAATTGGCCCAGGAGAGTTACTGCGGATTAGTATTGCCAGTGCGACCATCAGTGGAGTCAGTACCGTTAGCAGTAAAGCCGCAACGCTCCAGTCAAATAAACGTTTGAAAGCCCAACCGATCGGATTCCGCATTCTGGGTAATCCCTGAGCAGAAGGCAAGCGTAAAAATACTGGTTTATTAGCTTGCTCGCAGGCATCTGCCCAAAGTCTTAATTGAGCCTCGCTGAGATCTGGATCGAGTAGAACCATGCGTACAGGCGAGTAGGTTAAGCATTTGACCAGTAGTTCTCGGTTCTCCAAGGCTGGTAAATAGGGTTGATTTGTTCCTTGGTGGGAACTTACTAGTAACTTACCCAGTCTCCACTTAAGTATATACTTAGGTGCCGAGTAATCAAGGTTTTCTCGCTCGCCTGGTATTAGTTCTTTTAAGGTAGAAAGTGTAACACTTGTCATTTTCCTTTCCCTTTCGCAAAATTACTTTCTAGGAAATTTGTAGTTAATGTTGCCATTAATAAACAGTCCAGTACTCCAGCTAGTTGCACTAGTTTGATTTGTTTAGTATGTAATCACCTTTGCTTTCTTAGTCTAGTTATGAAGATTTATTAAAACGTCTATCTAAAGGATGAAGGATCTTTAAGTTTACTTAACTTAAAATCATCATCAATAGAGTTTACTAAAATGCTTTTTGGGTAGCCGATTGCCGGATCTACCAAATATTTGAATGCAGGTGATTTAGTATATGGTTTTACATCACAACACAGAAAAAACTTAGGCGTTGTTAATGCGGTTGGTATTTTTTTTGCCCAATAAAATTGATTCAGCGACCCCAACCCGGAGAAGGAAAGTAAATAACTTTCCCTCTTGAAGTCATGTTTTTATCTACTTTTGGATAGATATATAGCTGACAAGTTGTTGCTAGCTTTGTTGTAGCTTGACATTAACATTCAAACAAGTTTTGTATTTATGAAAATCGCTTTAGTACATGATTATTTAACCCAAAGAGGCGGAGCAGAGCGAGTTTTTGAACTGCTTTGTAAGCGCTATCCTAATGCAGATATTTTTACATCTTTGTACGACCCTGAAAGAACCATAGATTTAGGCGATCGCACAGTTTATACCAGTTTCTTACAAAAAATACCCAAAGCATCAAAGTATTTTCGGCTGTTGGCTCCCCTTTATTTCCCAGCATTTCGAGCTTTAGATTTGCAAGACTACGACTTAATTATTAGTAGTTGTAGTAGCTTTGCCAAAGCAGTAAGAAAATCTCATAGAGCTAAACATATATGCTTCTGTCACAACGTCACTAGATTTCTTTGGGATACCCAAACCTATCTTCGAGAATATGCAGATTACAAATTATTTGCTCCAGTAATTGAACCGATATTTGACATCTTGCGGCAGGTAGACTTAAATTACGCCCAAGAACCTGATATTTATATTGCTAATTCACACACTGTAGCCAAGCGGATTCAAAAACATTATGGTAAACCAGCGATCGTAATTAACTATCCTATTAATACCAACCAATTCACATTTTCCGAATCCAAAGAAAATTTCTATCTCGCTTCAGCACGCCTACTAAGTTACAAACGGATGGATGTCATCGTCGAAGCTTTTAACTGGTTAGGATGGCCCATCTACATATTAGGTGATGGCCCAGAACGAGAAAATTTAGAATCCCAAGCTTTAGAAAACGTCAAATTTTTAGGTCATGTTAGTGATGCAGAACGCAGTGAATTAATGGCAAAAGCTTCCTCCGTAATAGTTGCTGCCCTAGAAGATTATGGTTTAGTTCCAGTAGAAGCAAATGCCAGTGGCACACCTGTAATTGCTTACGGTGCAGGTGGGGTATTAGACACACAAATTCCCGGAAAAACCGGAGTATTTTTTCATAAACAAACACCAGACGCACTGCAAGCAGCATTAATTGAAGCTCAGAAAATTTCCTGGGATTATCATACAATTCGTAATCATGCAGTAAGTCAGTTTTCTGAAACAGCCTTTTTTAGTAAAGTAGAGCAAGCGATCGCGCAATTTATTTAATAGTTTTGAGGTTAAATATGGTAAACGTAAACGCAAATAACTTTAATACGGCTGCTGAAACCGAGCCAGGTTACGGACAACTTTTAGCAATTTTAATGCGTCGCCGTTACTGGTTATTAAGTGTTTTCTCCTTAGTTTTAGTCACTACTATTATCATAACTTTAATCACTAAACCTACTTATAAAAGCTCCATGCAGCTATTAGTAGAACCCAACTATCAAGGAAAACGAGAAGGTGCTAGAAATGCCGAAAATGACTTTGCTGATTCCAATGTAGAAATAGATTATGCCACCCAACTTAACTTAATGCGAAGTTCGCAATTAATCCAAGAAGCAGTAAATTTACTCCGTCCTCAGTACCCAAAAATTAAAGTTAAAGACCTTAAAGATTCATTGGTAATTAATCAGTTAGAAGAAGATAAAGTTAAAACCAAAATATTTGAAGTTACTTACATCGATCATGACCCAATCAAAACTCAAACTGTACTCGAAACTATTAAGCGTGTTTACCAAAATTATAACCGCGAGCAACAGCAACTTCGTTTAAATAGAGGTCTATCTTTTATTGATGCTCAACTACCATCATTGCGAGAAAACACAGCCCAAACCGAAGCTGCTTTAGACAAATTTCGGAAAAGTCAAAACTTCATTGAACCAGAATTACAAGCAAAAGCATTAATTGAATCCTTAAAAGATGTTCAATACGAACTTCGCACAGCCCTTGCTCAATACCAAGAAGCACAAGCGCGGTTTCAAACATTACAACAACAAGTTAAGCGATCGCCACAAGATGCCGTAGTTTCCTCCCGCCTCAGTGAATCTACGCGCTATCAAACATTACTCAACGAAATTCAAAAAATCGACTTAGAATTAGCCAAAGAACGGCAACGTTTCACTGATGATAATCCTGCCATTCAAAACTTACTAGAGCAACGTCAAAGACAACTAGCTTTACTCCAAAGAGAACAGCAAACAGTTCAAGGAAATAACCTAGTTACTCCAAACATTCCCCAAAGAAATTTGCTTGAAAAAGGACAACTAGGCAAACTTGACGTTGACCTTTCTAGTAGACTTTTACAAGAACAAACCAATCTACTTGGATGGCAAGCCAGAGTACAAACATTAACCCAGAAAGCGCAGCAACTCCAAACCCAATTACAGCGATTTCCGGGAATGTTATCAGAATACAATCGTCTACAACCACAAGTAAAACTGAATCGAGAAACCCTGGAACAACTACTAAAAGCACGACAAGACTTAAGCTTAGAAATTGCTAGAGGTGGCTTCGATTGGCAACTTGTAGAAGAACCACAATTAGGCTTAAAAATTGGCCCAAGCATGAAGCGAAACTTGCTTTTAGGTGCAGTAGTTGGACTAATGTTAGGCGGTATTGTCGCCTTTATCCGGGAAATGATTGATGATGCTGTTCACACATCTGATGAATTGAAGAAACAAGTTGATTTGCCATTACTAGGAATCATTCCTCAATTAACGCCTCATATTAGAACTGAACCAATTATTCACTTACCTTTCCGCCAACAACCAATCTTAGCCTCGTCAACTATGGAATTAATTAGTTGGCAACCTTTTCGAGAATCTTTGGATTTAATTTATCAAAATATTCAATTAGTAAATTCTGCTGGTTCTTTAAAATCTCTGGTGATTACATCCGCCTTAGCTGGAGAAGGTAAATCTGCGATCGCATTAGGCTTAGCAATTAGTGCGGCTCGTTTGCATCAAAGAGTATTATTAATTGATGCCGACTTACGTCGTCCAAGCTTACATAAAGAACTAAATCTTCCCAACGATCGAGGACTTTCCACATTATTAACAAGCGATGTTTCTCTAAAAGATGAAACTAGTATTCAAATATCTCGACAACATAGTAATATTTCCATTTTAACTGCGGGGCCAACTCCACTCGATCCAGCACAACTTTTAAGTTCCCAAAGAATGCGAGAATTAATGGCAAACTTTGAGCAATCTTACGACTTAGTATTGTTAGATGCGCCTCCAGTTTTAGGCATAGTAGACGCAATTTTAGCAGCATCTTTTTGCAGTGGCGTAGTATTAGTAGGACGCATTGGTAGAGTTACTCGTACCGAATTAACTCAAGCTACAAATATGTTGCATAAGTTAAATGTAATTGGTGTTGTCGCTAATGGTGCTGAGGGATTTAGTAACGGTTATTCATCCTACCCACCACAAAATCAGGAATTATTACAAGCAAGAACGAGATGATAAAGATCAATAATCATCATCAAATTCACCAAGAAATTCTATGCTTTCAATAAATTCATAAAGTTGGTCTTTTAATTCCTCAGCTTCATCCTCAATTTCCCCTGGTTTTTCATCATGAAGAAAATTGCGCTGACAACTGACTACATACATATAATCTTCCAGATCAAAAACTACTATTCCCCGATAAGCATTTAGCCTGGTAGCAGGTTGATTATTTTGGGAAACAGTCATAGTTGAACCGAATGGCAGATCCAAAACTGCAAAGTAAGCGCCAAAATTTAAGTCTGCCAGATATTCCTGATAAATTACTTTTGCATTAGGGATACTACCCAGAATCGCCTGGGAAAAGTACTTATCTAAAATACCTTCGAGATACTTTTCTTTGCCCAAATTTTCTATTTTTTCCGCCTCTGCGTCTACATCATTTGCTTGCCAGTAATCAATTCTTAAAAGCGTGCCAAAATCATCAGTAAATGTTACTACCCCAGGCTGAGAATCGGTTTTACCACCTTTTTCTAACTCGACGGGAACAGGGACGCAAAAATTACCTGTTGGCGAATCATAATATTCAAATTCAGATACTTCTAAATCATCGATTTCTGCTAAATTTTCTAATACTGCATCGATAACTTCTTGGGCTTGTTCGTCTGGAATTTCTAGGGCAATTTGTAGTTCGGTTAAAAACTCTACAGCTTCGTCGCCGATCTCTCCCGCTTCTACTAGCATAATTACTGCCGCTTCAAAAGCATCTAGTATTAAATCATCCGAAAGAGATTCGTAAGCAGTATTAAATAATACGGCTAAATTTTCTTGTTCAGCAATATCAACCACGCGATCGACAAGTTCCGTTATTTCATCTTTTGCGTATTCAGCACCAAGGTCTGATTCCCAAAGAATGTTTTCTAACTTTGTTAACTCCACATCATCATAATCAGTTTTTACTGCCGCAATAGCAACGATCGCGATCGCTGCTACGGCTTCTGACGCACTCAGAGTTTCTGTCATTAAATCTGAGTTGAAAACATAATCATATTTGCCCATAAATTTAAATCTCTATCTGTGTAGTTGAGCTATTTATAGCAAATTCTCCATTCAATTCAAGAGTACAGCATTACATCAGGGAAGATATTTAACCTATTTCTTGATTAAAAGTAAGTTTCTATCAGTAAAATCTCATCTATTTTCTTTGTTCGCTGATTTAGTAACAAAAACTACCAAACAACTTTTACTTATACTTCACTAAAACTTTAACCAGTTATAGATTCTTTTTATCTATTTCTTCATTCAAAAACTACTTTTCGCCGCTATATTAGTAATAAAGATAAGTTTCCAAGATAATCAAAAGAAAAACTTATGAATAGCAGATGGATTAGCGATCGCACCACCGTAGCACAACCACAAACAACCAAGATTAGCCAAATTGACCTACTTCAACCCTTGCGCCAATGGCTAGATCAACTAGAGATTTCCAACCCAAAATTAGCCAAATTCATCTACAAAGCCATACCTGCACAATGTCCCTTTGAGCGTGATATTGTATTGTTCGATCGTAAAATCGCCCACATTCCCCCAATGTGCAAACTCAATCCCCTTTACGATCAACTAGTAGGCTTGCGTTTTCGCGCCCTTTGTTATTTAGTTGATCAATGTGGAATGGACATCAGCTAAAAATATGCAAAGCACAACCGAAATTAAAATCATTCATCAACCGACTCAAGAAAAACTCAACCAATTAGGCGTATCTAAATGGCCTATTTGGACAAAAGAAGTATCAGAATTTCCTTGGACTTACGACGAATCAGAAACTTGTTACTTATTAGAAGGCGATGTAATTGTAACACCTGTAAATGGTCAACCAGTGCAAGTAAAAAAAGGCGATTTAGTCACATTTCCTGCCGGAATGTCCTGCACTTGGAACATCAAAAGCGATGTGAGAAAGCATTATAAATTTGGCTAAATTAGTAGGGTGTGTGACGGCGCGACACAAAAAAAAGCCTGAAATTTATCCTTTTTACCAAAAAAATGGGTTTAAAGCCCCGTCCCTTTAGGACGGCTTTTGCAAGGATTTAATGTAATCCCTGAGAACTTCAGACATGGAAATTTGCTTGGATTTGGCATAGTTTTTTAGGGCTTCATACTCCGGCTCGGACAACAAAAGCTGTAATCGTTTTGTTCTTGGCATAACTCTAAAAATGTGTATAATTAGAGTGTAGCGGTTCGGGTAATCAACCGCTTTAAAAACCCGATGTTGCCTAGCGGCTCAACGCTGAACCTTGACAACTGAATCTATGGGGTTCTACTTCAATGTTCTAGTTCTACCTGGAAGTAGGTAAAAGATTCACAGGAGCTAGACAAGTCAGTATTAAACTCAAACAAATTTTGGAGTAATCCAACTACGGTAGGGCATACCGAAAGTTAACGCTTGGGGAGAGAACCACCTCTTTGTTAGACACTGCAAGGTATCTAATTTAAGTGGACTCGTTGAACCAAGAATCCTCATGCCTTTAGGCTGAGGAGTGTCAACGTCACGCACCTCCGTCGAGTAAATCGAAAATCGAAAATCCCTTGACTCTCCCCTAAGCTGGATAGTCTACCCTAAGCTTAGAGGTTGACAAAGGTAAGACAAATATGTTAGTTCAAGAAAAGCCAAAGCAGATTGGTTTAGTCGCCAAGCAAAGCGGCGTATCAATTAAAACTATTCGCTATTACGAAGAATTGGGTTTACTGAAAGCATCAGGTAGAACAGAAGGCGGATATAGATTATTTGATGCAGATATTTTATCTCGCCTCAGCTTTATCAAACGCGGTCAAAGTTTAGGATTGACTCTCGCAGAGATTAAAGAATTTTTGCAGATTCACGATCGAGGGGATTTACCCTGTGAACACGCAAAAGTTAAGCTGCAAGAACAAATTACAGATATTGATGAGCAGATTCAACAATTACTTGTACTCAAACAAGAGTTACAAAGATTACTTTTAACTCAAGAAACTACTGTGACAAATCTTGAAAAAGTAATTTGTCCTGTAATTGAACAAAATTAAATATTGAACATTTTTATAAAATGGTCTGTTGTAAGGACTTCAGTCCTTTTATCTAGGAAGGCAACGACTAAATTCGTTACAACAGACCTATTAATAATGTCCGTTGTCAGGACTTCAGTCCTTTTCCTATTAGCTTAAAGTTATTAAGTTAATAGGTTGTTTTTTCTACCAATTTTAACTGAATAAATCAACCAAAAAATTTTTCATTTTTACTATTGACTCTCCAGTGTAGGTGAGAATTTAAGCTGATTTTAGTTGAGGAATTACCTAAAAAGTTTACTCAACGCCTAACAAATACATTGGTGGAGTTTAATTATGAAACGCTTAATTTTGGGAAGTTTGTCTTTCGTATTCTTGTCTCAAGTAATTACATCTGTAGCCCAAGCTCAAATCCAAGCAACACAATCAACAACAGACTATACCTCAAACTTGGTTCAACAACTGACTCCTTTTGAGTTAGTAAATATGGCTTACCAAGGGCATTTTCAGGAACAAGGTATTCCCGGTTATATGCTATTTGTTTCTGCTCATCACACAGGAAGATTGCGTGCAGAAACATTAGTTGAAGCTGCAATTAGAGCGAAGAAATTATCACCGCAGCTATTAACAGATCAAGGGTATTTGAATGCAGTGGAAGCGCAAATTAGGAGAGTAATTGTTCGTTAATTCAGATCTTGTGCCAGTTCCAATATCCGCCTGCGAATCAATTCGCAGGCTAATAGCAAAACTCCTCTGAAGAGGACTAAATATTTACAATCAAGTTGTAGGGGCAGGTTAAAATCACAGGTGCAAGATTTTCGTTAATAACTTTGCTGAAACAATGCCTAATTTTGATTGCTTAACCCTTAAAAGCTTACAATCCTGGGGACTTGATGATAGCTAGGTTAAACCACCATCAAGCCTCCAGGATTGTGAAAAAAAATGTAATATTTCCTAACAAACCCGAAAATTAATGCAAAGCTGCTCTCATTTATTCAGCAGTTGCTAATTCAGTTTCGGTGCTGCCACGAGTGCGTTTGCGGGTTAAGCTGTTGAATAGCATCATACCGATCGCCTTAATCAAATTACCTTCTAATTCCATAAACATTTTCATGTTCATGCCAAAAGCAGCATTAGCTTCGTCTACAATGCGATCGGCAGTAGCTTCATCAATAGGTAACTCATTCAAAGCTTGACGATAGTTATTTTTAAAAGCCTTCTCATCAGGGATATCCTTGAATTCGTAGAAAGCAGTACCACCATCAGTTAAATTCATTGCTCGAACAGCAATACCCTTGAGGATTTGACCACCAGAAAGGTCGCCCAAATAGCGGGTGTAAGATTGAGCAATCAGCAATTCTGGCTCATTTTCCGAAACTTCGCGAATGCGTTGCACGTAGGCTTGAGCAGCAGGAGAAGGAGCCACTTGATCGCGCCAGTTTGGGCCAAAATAATAGCTGAGGTCTTGTTCTAAGCTTTTTTTGCGATTTAGCTCTTTAAAATAGATTTTAGAAAGGATGGGATGATCCTTGTGCTTTTCCATCTCTTCTTCGATTTGAGAATACACGAAGTAGAGATTAGCTACCAATTTCCGATAGGATTCCTTTTCTACTACACCTTTTAAAAAGCACTTGACAAAACCAACATTTTCTGCCATTGAGTGAGATTTTTTGGTGCCTTCACGCAATTTGGTTGCTAAGTTACTGCTCATACTAAATTACTGTCCCTTAAGTCTTTTGAGGAGCGTGTGATTTTTGCCAAAGGTTAAAAAACCCGCCTAAAAGTTAACATTAGACTGATTTGATGAGAAATTTCATTAAGTTTTTTTACGAAATCTGGGGGACTGGGGATTCTTGATGACAGGCAAGATGCCTGTCCTACAGGATTGGGAAAAATACTATAATTTTGGTGATTGTATAAATTTTACTAAGTAATCTAATGGCGGATATTTTAATTGAAGTTCAAGGGCAAGATGCGGTTGCGGCGACAGAAGAATTACTGGAAATTTCTGGGGTAACTGGAAGTTATGAAGTTGATGAAGCAGTTGAAAGAGAAGGTACATTAGCGACTATTGCGACTATTGTGACGATCGTCGGGGGTACAATGGCGATCGCCGATCTAATTCACAAATGGTATCAAGAATACAAACAGGGGAAATCTGGGAAAACGATCGAGAAAGTATTGATAGTCGGAAAAGACGGCAAAAGACTACTTTTAGAAAATGCGACATTAGAAGACATTCGGAAGATATTAGAAAGTTGAGGGAGGATGTTGTTGGCAAATTAATTACTGTAGGGGCGAAGCATTTGGGCGATCAATTTTGCAACTCACCAAAGATACTTGCACCCAAATGCTTCGCCCTCCCCCACAGACAACCTATATCTACAATCTTGCACCGAGACAGGGCGAAGCATTCGGAAAGTTATATTTTGGTTGAGTTTCATAAATTGTCGCCCGAATGCTTCGCCCCTACAGTAATTCTCTCCAATAGACGATCGCACTTTAAAGAAGATCTGCGTTCATCTGCGATTAAAAAACCGACCTTTCGGGGAATCAGTAGACGATCGCAAAACCAAATGCCAAAATCGAAAAAATTTCATATCTATATATAATATGCAAATCCTGCACCTAGACTTAAAAGAAGTAGCAGGCGACTATGTAGAACTGCGCTATTTTCTCGATAACCCAAACCAGTATCAAAAACGACAACTTCCCCTATCAGAAATCTCCCACTTCCTGAACTTAGCCGAACAGGATTATTATGTTCGCCTAGCGGAGGACTACGCCAAAACCGGACAAAAGCTGTATAAATGGTTAGATGGGAGCGATCGCTTTTTCCAAAGACTCCTCAACCAACATCAGCGAGACGGCATAGTTTTAGCCATTGCGACAGCCGAAAATCTTGCCCATTTGCCTTGGGAAGTGCTGCACGATGGAAACAGTTTTTTAGTGCAACGAATACCCGGAGTTGTTCCGGTACGCTGGTTATCTTCCGATGAAGTGAAGAAATTAACCATCGAGGCGACACCGGAAAATCGGGCGTTGAACCTGTTATTTATGGCAACATCGCCATTAAAAGTAGAACCGATACTCGACTTTGAGGCGGAAGAAGGGCGAATTTTGGAGGCAACGGCGCGACAACCTTTATTTTTAGCAGTAGAAGAAAGCGGTTGTTTGTCCGAGTTGGGTTATTTAATCGAAAATTACGGCAAAGGATATTTTGACGTATTCCACCTTACGGGTCATGCTAACCTAACCGATGCTGGGGCGCGTTTTGTTACGGAAACGGAAATTGGCGAAGCTTACTATGCGACGGCGGAAGATATCGCCAGAGAGTTACAATTCCAAATGCCTAAACTAATTTTCCTCTCAGGTTGTCGCACTGGGCAAGCTCTTAAAGTTGGCGCAGTACCTTCGATGGCGGAGGAGTTGCTGAAATTGGGAGGGAAAGCAATTTTAGGTTGGGGACAAAAAGTTTTAGATTCGGAAGCGAAGGAAGCAGCAGCAACTTTATATCAAGAGTTAGCGGCGGGAAAGCAAGTTACCGAAGCAGTTGCTTGTACTTACCAAACTTTAATTAAAATCAAAGCGCGAGATTGGCATTTGTTGCGGTTGTATGCAGCAGAGAGTTTACCGGGAAACTTAGTCACCCCTTTGAGAACGAGGGGAAGAAAACCCGCGCCTCCCGCTTCCGTTGCTACCGAGTTTTTAGACACGGCGGGTAAGGTAAAAGTCCCCAAACGCGAGAGTTTTGTCGGTCGTCGCCGTCAGTTACAATCTTGTTTACGGGCGCTGACTCAATCACCGGAAGAAGTGGGAGTATTGATTCATGGGATGGGTGGTTTGGGTAAGAGTAGTTTAGCAGCTAGGTTATCTGATAGATTACCCGATTTTGAGCGAGTTGTTTGGGTAGGGCGCATCGATGAAGCGAGTTTAGTGAATCGTTTGGCCCAAAAATTGGACTCGAAAGAACTGCGGGAAGCGGTACAAGATTTTGATGAGGAATTGAAATTTCGCTTAAAGCGAGTATTTAATCAATCTCCCCCCCTTGGTAATGGAAGCAATCAAAATGCCCCCCTTGGTAAGGGGGGTTGGGGGGATCTCCCCTTTTTGCTGGTGTTGGATGATTTTGAGGATAAAAATTTAGAACCCCGTGATAATGAGTATGTGCTGAAACCGGAAGCGGCGAGAGTTTTAGAAGCGTTAGTTTGGGCAATTCAGGAAACTAACTCGCCTCACCGTTTAATTATTACCAGTCGTTACGATTTTGATTCTACCCAGTTGCGCTATTTTTATAAGCAACCTTTGGATGCACTACAGGGGGCAGATTTAAGAAAAAAGTGCGATCGCCTCGCTGCTTTTAGTGGAGAAGTTAAGGTAGATGAGGCGTTACAGTCGCAAGCAAAAAGATTGGCAGATGGAAATCCTCGGTTGTTGGAATGGTTGGATAAGGTACTGGGGAATTCTGCTAAAAGTGGGACGAGTGGCGCTGGTTTAGAACTTCTCACCATTGAAAATGTATCGGAAATTCTCACCAAAATGGAAGGCAAGCGGATTGACTTGCGAGAAGAGGTTTTAGATAAAGCTTTGCTGGAACTGATGGATGAACCGATGCAGGAAATGTTATCACGGGGGCTGGTGTTTGAGTTGCCAATACCAAAAGCGGCGCTAACGGCTGTTTGTGATTCTATCCCGAATTTGGAAGGGCAGATAAATCGGGCCGTTGCTTTGGGATTATTGGAAGTTAGTCCTGATGCGTCGCTACGAGTTCCGCGCATTTTGCCTTTAAAGTTACCGGAAAATGGGGAAAGTTTGAATCGGCTTGCTGCTGAGGAGTTGTATCGTCTTTGGTGGGAGGAGTCGAAAACATCAACTGAGGAACGTTGTCTGGAAATTCATCGGTTAGCACTACAAGGCAAGTTGGAAAAGATTGCGGTAGAAATTGGGAATGTAATTTCAAGGCATTGGATTAATACCAGCCAATTTAACCGAGTAGTTAAGCTTTGCCAAGATACTTTAAAAATTACAGAAAATTACCAAATATTTCTTCAACTAGCCCGCTCAAAGAAAGAAGTTGGTGAGATTGATGAAGCAATTATAAACTATCACCACTCTCTAAACCTGTGTAATCCAGAAGATGAAAAAACCAAAGCAGCAATTCTTCACAATTTAGCAGAAATCCATACTCAACAGGGCGAAGTTGAGAAAGCCCTGACTTTTTTTAACCAATCTCTAGAAATTACCGAACGCATAGGAGATATTAAGGGTCAAGCTGCTACCTTGCATGATCTAGCTATTATTTATGCTAACCAAAGGCAATTTGAAAAAGCGATCGCATATCTACAAAAGGTTATCAAAATAGACGAATATGCCGATAATCTGCGAGGTAAGGCAACAGCACTAAATAGCATAGCTAGTATCTATGGAAATCAAGGACAATATGAAAAAGCCATTGATTCTCTTCAGCAATCCCTGGCACTTCAAGAGCGCGTTGGTAATATACAGGGTCAGATCTCAACTTTGCATAACTTAGCAAGTATCTACGATAGCCAAGGTAAAAGTGAAGATGCACTTAATATCTTTAAGATAGTTCTTGAGATTGAGGATCAAATTTGTGATATTAATGCCAAAGCAGCAACTCTAAATAATATAGCATTTATTTATGATAATCAAGGAAAATCTGAAGAGGCACTGGTACATCTTAAACTATCTTTTGATATTACAAAACAGATCAAAGATATAAATGGTCAGGTAAAAACTCTGACAAATATGGCCTTTATTAATGCCAAATGTGGTCAAATTGGAGAAGCATTTCTCTTATATCAGCAATTATTGGAACTTCAGGAACTTATAGATGATGTTCAGGGTAAAGCAGGTACATTAGGAATGCTTGGTCAATTATTAGCAATTCAGGGAGATTTTAGTAAGGCATTAGATTACTTGTCTAAATCTTTAGAGATTTTTCATCACTTCCAATCTCCTGAAGCTGAAAAGGTGAGGCAATATATCGCCAGAGTTCAACAGTTAGCAGACAGTAAATAATACTAAATCCCTCTTAATCCTCTTCGTTTTCTTCTTCGCGTCCTTCGCGTCCTTTGCGGTTCAATTAAAATTATTTTTAACCACAGATGAACACAGATGGGGTTTTTGGTTGGTATCAGAGATTTGGCTTTTTTTCAACGCAGATGAAAGCAGATGAACGCGGATGAACGCAGATATGCTGTAGGGACACGGCATGATTAAAATTTGGTTCTATACCAATATATTTATGATGCCGTGTCCCTACAAAAACGTTCGCCATTTCAGATCAGCATCATAATAATTACAGATGGCTTTTAATTATCCCAAATCGGTTGTAAATTCAACACAAATCCCGGTAACACATCCTCACCCGATAAACTCAAAACACCCTCTAACCTCTCCACTTCTCGATTCATCCGAAAAACTTCCACCGTCCGACTTTTCGGAATAATCAACCAACCCAAAAGTAACCCATTTTCTAAATATTCCTGCATCTTCAGACGCACCTCTGCCAAATCATCCGTCTCCGAAACCAATTCCACCACAAAATCAGGACAGATTGGCAAAAACTTCTTTCTTTGTTCTGCTGTCAAAGCTTCCCATTTCGCAATTCTAATCCATGCCACATCAGGAGAACGAGTCGCGCCATTTGGTAAGCGAAAACCTGTGGAAGAATCAAAAGCTTTTCCTAATCGAGTTTGACGATTCCAAATACCCAAATCAACGTCAATCTCGAAATTGCGATTTCCCGTTTCTCCCCCCGTTGGCGGCATAATAATTAATTCTCCTTTAGCTGTCAATTCCAATCGTAAATTGTCATTCGCCGCCGCTAATTCGGCAAACTTTTCGTCAGTCAATTTCACGACATGAGCTAAATTTAAAGTGACACTGTTCATTGTGGTTTACTGTGTCGGTTTGTTAAGGTAGCAGAATCAAGGTTACTATATTGTAAACCTTTTCTAGCTATGATTAAAGGAGAGATTTGAGGCTAAGGGCGAAGCATTCGGACATGAAATCTAGGGTTTGAGTAGATAAATTGTCGCCCGAATGCTTCGCCCCTACAAAGCATTATCGGTTCAATCTAAAATCCCATGACTCTTGGAATTTCTATTGTTAAACCTGTTAACCAAATTCAGCTATCTCCCGGTAGTGTAGTCACTATTCCGAATGTGAATTGGCAGGAGTTTGAAGCCATTTTACAGGAAATGGGAGAAAAGCGTTCTTCTCGTATTGCTTACAGCAATGGTTGGTTAGAAATAATGGTTCCTCTACCTGAACATGAGAAACCAAAAGAATTAATTTCGGATATGGTAAAAATTTTGCTGAGAAAGTTAGGTAGAAAATATGAACCTTTTGGTTCCACAACTTTTAAGAAAGAAAATGTCGCTGGAGTCGAACCAGATGCTTGTTTTTATATCCAGAATTACCAAAAAATGATTAATCGCCGCCGACTCCAACCTGACGATCCTCCACCTGATTTAGCGATCGAATCCGATGTTACTTCTAAAACTACTCTTGATGCTTATGAAGCGATCGCAGTTCCCGAATTATGGGTTTATGCTAATAGCAAATTAACAATTTATTTATTGACAAATGGACAGTATATTGCTTCAGAAACTAGCCCTGATTTTCCCTCTATTCCCCTAACTCAAATAATTCCCCAAATTGTAGAACGTTCTTGGCAAGTAGGCACAGTAGAAGCATTAACAGAATTTGAAAGAATCATCGCTTGATCCCCCTAAATCCCCCTTAATAAGGGGGACTTTGAATCTATTTGAATCTTTTTCCCCTTTGTTAAGGGTAAATTTGAATCAATCCGGTTCCCCCCTTGTTAAGGATAAATTTGAATCCGGTTCCCCCCTTGTGTTTTGGGGGGTTAGGGGGGATCTAAATATCCAAATCAGTCAGGTTCAATTTTGGCCCGTAGGTTTCAATGAATTCGCGTCTGGGTGCAACACGATCGCCCATTAAAATAGTAAAAATGCGATCGGCTTCCGCTGCATCTTCAATTTCCACCTGTTTCAAAGTCCGAGTTTCTGGATTCATTGTAGTGTTCCAGAGTTGTTCGGGCATCATTTCACCTAAACCTTTGAACCGCTGAATTGTGTATTTAGCGTTGCTAGGAAAGGCGCGAATTAATTCTTGCAATTCGCGATCGCTATAACAGTAATCATGATTCTTTCCGCGCTCAACTTTGTACAATGGAGGACAAGCAATATAGATATACCCTTGTTCAATTAATGCCCGTTGATAGCGGTAGAAAAATGTTAGCAATAGCGTGCGGATATGGGCCCCATCTACGTCAGCATCAGTCATAATTACAATGCGGTGATAACGCAATTGGGAAGAGTCGAATTCTTCACCTTTAACGCCTAAACCTAAAGCAGTAATTAATGCTTGAATTTCCGTATTTTTGTAGATTTTGGCATCGTCGGTTTTCTCAATGTTGAGGATTTTTCCGCGCAAAGGTAGGATGGCTTGATTACGTCTATCTCTTCCTTGCTTTGCACTTCCGCCCGCAGAGTCACCTTCTACAATATAAATTTCAGATTCGGCGGGATCTCTTGAGCTACAATCTGCTAATTTACCGGGTAAAGGTGAGGATTCTAAAACTGATTTGCGGCGGACTAAATCACGGGCACGTCTTGCAGCTTCGGCGGCTTTAAAGGCTTGAATTGCTTTTTCTAAAATTGCATCAGCAACGGGGGGACGAAATTCTAAATACTCGGTTAATGCTTCGCCGACTAAACCTTCAACTATTCCCCGGACTTCTGGGTTGCCTAATTTGGTTTTGGTTTGTCCTTCAAATTCGGGGTCTGGTACTTTTACGGAAATGACTGCGGTTAAACCTTCGCGAATGTTTTCTCCGGCGAGGTTGGCATCAGCTTCTTTTAGTTTATTGCGTTTTCTGGCGATCGCATTCATCGTCCGCGTCAACACCGCTTTCAAACCTTCTAAATGTGTCCCACCGTCAATGGTGCGGATGTTATTCGCAAAGCCTAAAAGATTATCTGAGTAAGCATCAGTACACCATTGTAATGCTATTTCTAATTGCACATTATTCCGCTCTCCCTGCACGAAAATAATCTCTTCATGCAAGGGTTGTTTTTCGCGGTTCATGTATGCAACATATTCACGAATTCCACCTTTGTATTCGTAGCTTTCTACTTTAGGAACACCGCTTTTCAGGAATTCTAAACGGTTATCAGTAAAGGTAATTTTTACTCCAGCATTTAGGTAAGCTAATTCGCGTAAGCGGGCGGATAAAGTTGTATAATCAAACTCTATGCCAGAGGTGAAAATTTGCTGGTCGGGACTGAATGTTACTGAAGTTCCAGTGCGATTTTCTTTAATTGGTTCAGCCTGCAATTCGGTGACAGGAACACCACGTTCAAAGCGTTGTTTATGTACTTTCTTTTCTCGCCATACTGTAACTTCTAAATACTCGGATAAAGCGTTAACTACGGAAACCCCAACGCCGTGTAGTCCCCCGGAAACTTTGTAACCGCCGCCGCCAAATTTGCCTCCAGCGTGGAGAACTGTTAAAACCGTTTCTAATGCTGACTTGCCTGTGCGAGGATGGATATCTGTAGGGATACCCCGCCCGTCGTCTGTCACTGTCACTGAACCATCGGCGTTCAGGTCGATTTCAATATGAGTGCAATAGCCAGCCAGCGCCTCATCGATCGAGTTGTCTACTACCTCGTAAACTAAATGATGGAGTCCCCTTGGCCCCGTTGACCCAATGTACATTCCCGGTCTTTTGCGTACCGGTTCCAGTCCTTCCAGAACTTGAATCTGCTCGGCGCTGTAACTGCTTGTCATAATCAGGATTTCTCCAATAATGGCTTTGAGCCGTCTACTGACCCAAAAGGGAAAAAACACTCCAAAATTCTAGCACAAAAGGCTTACTGGCGACCGTAGCCCAAACTGATGAAAAATTTATTTAGGGGATTGACTCCTTTAAATGAATGCTCTTGAGGAAGGGTTTCACAACAATTAAATCTCAAATCTCAAATCGAATGAGTGACTACCAACCAGCTTTAATTACTATTTGTGGCGCAACGGCGACGGGGAAATCCGGGCTAGCTTTGGCTTTGGCGCAACGGCTGAATTCAGCAATTCTAAGTGCAGACTCTCGTCAAGTGTACCGCGAATTTGATATTGGTACAGCAAAACCTTCTTTGTTTGAGCAAAAGTTAGTCCGACATTATTTAATAGATTTTTGTCAACCATGGTTGACATTAACGGTGGCGGATTATCAGGAACAAGCTCAAGCATTAATTAGTGAACAGCAGGAAGCAGGAAGTGTGCCTTTGTTAGTTGGTGGTACGGGTTTATACATTCGTTCTGTGGTGCAGGGTTTGAAAATTCCCCGTGTTGCGCCACAATTGGATTTGCGATCGCAATTAGAAAATCTCGGACAAATTCAACTTTACGCTTTTTTGCAACAAGTTGATCCTGGGGCTGCCCAAAAAATTCACGCTAATGATTTAGTGCGAACTTTAAGAGCATTAGAAGTATTTTACGTCACTGGCAAACCAATTTCCCAACAACAAGGAGAAAACCCGCCAAGTTATCCAATTTTGCAGATTGGTTTAGATTGTAATCCAGAAGATTTGCAAAAAAGGATTGCGCGACGTACTGAAAAAATGATTGCTGATGGTTTGGTAACTGAGGTAGAAAGTTTGTGTGAAAAATATGGTGTTGATTTGCCTTTGCTGAATACTTTGGGATATGCGGAAATTAAGCAATATTTAGCTGGGGGAATTAGCTTGGAAGAAGCGAAAGAATTAACGGTTTTGCATACGCGACAATTTGCGAAACGTCAGCGCACTTGGTTTAGGGGTTATGCTGAGATTGAATGGTTTAATGCTGACGATCCTGATTTATTAGAAAAGGTTTGGCGGCGAATACAGGAGTTCGTTAAAGTTAAATAACTGTGAGATTAAGCGTTTTGATCCCCCTAAATCCCCCTTAGTAAGGGGGACTTTGATCAAGTTAAATAACTGTGAGCTTCAGTATTGTAGATCCCCCTAAATCCCCCTTAGTAAGGGGGACTTTGAATCAAGTTAAATAACTGTGAGCTTCAGTATTGTAGATCCCCCTAAATCCCCCTTAGTAAGGGGGACTTTGAGTTAAGTTAAATAACTGTGAGATTAAGCGTTTTGATCCCCCTAAATCCCCCTTAGTAAGGGGGACTTTGAATTTTTGTTCCCCCCTTATTAAGGGGGGTTAGGGGGGATCTAACTGACAATGTTTTAACTAATGGTATCAGGATTAATCCCTAAATTTCGCAGTTGTTCTGCTAGTAGTTGGGCACGTCGTTCCGCTTCCGAAGCTCTATGTTCAGCTTCGGTGGCGCGTTGTTCAGCTTGCCAATTACGTTCATCGCCAGTAGGAAGAATGTTACCTTGTCGATCGCACCAACGCAACCAAGTATCCCGGCTACCTTCAAATTCTCCTTCCCACAAAGTTACACCTAAATCAACTTGTTCTAACCAATTTTCCGAAATTTCAAAATAACGCATTCCCCGCAATTCAAAAACACGCAAAGGCGAATCACTTAACTGCCGAATTGGGTCATGTACAATATAGTAACTCACACGGATTTGAGCATAAATATTTAGTTTCTCACCTAGTTCTTCTCCTTCTCGGTTAGATACAATTTCAATTACAAGTTCTGGTGGTTTTCCAAACTTCCAAACAAAGTAACTGCGGTTTCTTTTTTCCCACCAGTTTTCCGGTGGTTGGACATTCAAACTAACAAAGACATCAGGGACAATTGGCGGCGCATCGGTACTATGAAAAATGCCAACATTGGATGATGATAAAAAAGTTCTTCCTTGCCAAGAACTATAGAGAGAACTGGTAAGCAACCGTTGTTCTTTTTCCGAAAAGAGGTTATCCACAGGCGTATCGTTTTCTGTGACTAAATTACTGACATCAGGTTCGTAATAATCAGTTGTTAAAGCTTGTTCACCCATTGGTTTATACCCTTGGTGTTGCTGTCTTTCTCTTTAGTTTAGTTGATGAATGGGTTAGTTTGCGATCGCATTCTTTCTCTGTGTTCTCTGCGCCTGGAGCGGTTTAAAACTTTTACTTTTTACTTATCCGAATTTTTAGGCATAATAATTTGGTAAAATTACTACTAAATAGCTAAAGTAAAGAGTGAATATCGTGGATAGCATTTATCAAGAAGCCTTAACCTTACATCAGCAACAGCAATTTACCGCAGCTGAGTCAAAGTATAGAGAATATTTAACAGGAAATAGCGATCGTGCTGAAGCTTGGTTAAACTTGGGTATACTTTACTATCAAACAGAAAATTACCCGCAAGCGCAAGAAGCTATTTATAAATCATTAGAAATTGATGCGGTAAATGCTCAAGCATATTATGTACTTGGTTGTTGTTTGGAACCAACAGGTAATTTACCGGAAGCAATATCAGCTTACGAAAATGCGATCGCCATTAATCCCACCCTAACTGATGCTTACAATAACTTAGGGAATCTCCTCTTTCAAACCGGAAAAATTTCCGAAGCGTCAGCGGTTTTTCGGCAAGCAATAGCTACTAATACTCAGCATTTTGGCAGTTATATTAATCTAGGAAATCTCTTAATCCAACAAAATCAAATTGACTCGGCTATTGATGTATATCAAACGGCGTTAAAGTTAAATCCCCAAAACCCTGATATTTTATATAATTTAGAAATAGCTGTAAATCTGCAAAATAGTCCGGCTTATATTCGAGAAACTGCTAACAAGCTTTACCAAGAGGGAAGGTATGAAGAAGCGATCGCTAAATATCAACAATTTTTAGCAACTAGAACTAGAGACGCAACGGTTTATTTGGCTATTAGTGAATGTTATAAAAGTCTCGATCGCCCAGCAGAAGTTATTCATACCTTAGAAGAAGGAATTCGCCTTTATCCTACAGCAGATCAACTACATTTTACTCTAATTACATATTTGCAAACCACCGGAAAAACTGAAGAAGCAGTTGCTTGTGCAGAAGCCGCTACTCGGCTTTTTCCTGAAAATTATACTTTCAAAATTCTTAGTAAATTAATGTTACCTTTAGTCTACGATACCGAAGATGAAATTAATTATTATCGGCAAAGGTTTGCTCAAGGACTAGAAAGTTTAATTCAAGAAACTACCTTAGAAACTACAGAAGATAAACAGAACGCTGGGAAAGGTTTAATTTGTATTACTACCTTTTATTTAGGTCATCAAGGATTAAATGTTTTAGACTTGCAGCAACAATGGGGAAATTTAATTCATCGAATTGTAGCCGCAAATTATCCTCAGTGGGTGCAACCTTTAGCCATGCCACCATTGAAAGAAAACGGGAAAATTAGAGTTGGTTATGTTTCCCATTATCTACATTCTTATAGTGGGACTTTGTGGTTAACTGGTTGGTTGAAACATGGCGACAAAGAAAAGTTAGAAATTTACTGTTACTATACAGGTAATGATCCTGATTATATCACTAAGCAATTTTATGATTTCAGCGATAAATTTCATCATATTCCTGGTGATTTTACAGCAGTTTGTCAACAAGTAATAGCTGATAAATTACAGATTTTGGTGTTTCCCGAAATTGGCATGGACTCGCAAACAGTTACTATGGCTGGCTTGCGTTTAGCGCCTGTGCAATGTACAGCTTGGGGACATCCAGTTACTTCGGGAATACCAACAATTGACTACTTTTTATCTAGCCAATTGATGGAACCAGAAAATGCTCAAGATCATTATTCTGAAAATCTAATTTTGTTACCAAATATTGGCGTATCCTACCCAAAACCTAGAGATATTCCAGAATTGACAAAAACCAGAGCGGATTTTGGATTATCGGATAATGATGTATTATACTTGTGTTGCCAAGCACCTTTTAAATATTTGCCGCAACATGATTATATTTTCGCAGAAATTGCTCGTAGCATCCCGCAAGCTAAGTTCATTTTCCTGCGAGGTGAATTACTGAAAAAACGGCTGGAACGTGCTTTTGCTCAATTAAATTTACATTATGAAGATTATTGTCTATTTCTTAATATTCCGACTCGACCAGATTATTTAATGATAAATTTACTTTCGGATGTTTTTTTAGACACTATAGGTTGGTCGGGGGGAAATACTTCTTTGGAAGCGATCGCGTGCAATTTACCGATTGTCACCCAGCCTGGTGAATTTATGCGGGGTCGTCATGCTGATAGCTTTTTAAAAATGATCGGAGTTACAGAAACGATCGGCAAAAACGAAGCAGAATACATCGAAATTGCTGTTAAACTAGGTTTGAATAATCAGTGGCGGCAGGAGGTAGCCCAGAAAATTAAAACTAATCATCATCTCCTTTTTGATGACCAAGTTTGTGTGCGAGCATTAGAAGAATTTTCTGCTCAAGTTGTACAACAAAACACTTTTCCCAAAAGCTAATATTAGGTATATTAAAAGCTCATAAACAGTTAGCAACAAAAACCCCAAATTGACTAATGCGAAAACTAATTAGAGGATTACGAGAATTCCAATCCAACTACTTTACCAGCCATCGAGAATTATTTGAGAAGCTCTCAGAAGAACAGCATCCAAGAGCCTTATTTATTACCTGTTCTGACTCCCGCATCGATCCAAATTTGCTCACCCAAACTGAGCCAGGTGAACTATTTATTATTAGGAACGCAGGTAACATTATTCCCCCTTACGGTGCCGCTAATGGTGGGGAAGGAGCAGCAATAGAATATGCTGTAGTAGCTTTAGGAGTTAAACAAATTATTGTCTGTGGTCACTCTAATTGTGGAGCAATGAAAGGGTTACTGCAAATAGGCAAACTAGCTGAAGAAATGCCGTTAGTTTATGATTGGTTGAAACACGCAGAAGCTACTCGCAGGTTGATCAAAGAAAATTATCAGAACTACGAAGGTAAGGAACTTTTGGATGCTACAATTGAGGAGAATGTTTTCACTCAAATAGAAAATTTACGCACCTACCCAGCGATCCATTCCAAACTTCACAAAGGCGAATTGAGCATCTACGGTTGGATTTATAAAATTGAAACTGGTGGGGTTTTTGTTTACAGCATGGAAAGATGTAATCTTCAAGCAAAACATGATGAAATAGAATTTTCCTTAGCAGAAAATGCTGTATAATCAAGTGATTTTAATATTCTGGGAATCAGTGTTATGTAATGAAATTAGACAAGCAAGCACTAGCATTAATATTGTTCCATATAGTTAAGTTCAAAAATTGCTCAACTGTAGGCAGGAAGAAATTTCTTTGCTGCTCAATTCTTGCTTAGACAAAAAAATTGTAATTAAGCGCGAATCTTCAGCCAGAGGTATTTTCATAGACAAGTCTTACCTCACTGCCACCAAAAAAAACTATCCTTTGAGAGAGTGAGGCTGAAGATCGTATCGCTATGTGTCAAAATCAGGGTAAGAATGCAGTAACAGTGCTGGTAGATGACTGTAACCTAATGCTTGGAAAAACGCTGCGTGGACGCTACCAAATTATTCGCCAGTTAGGAAGTGGGGGGTTTTCAACAACATTTGTGGCCCAAGATCTCGATCTCCCTGGTCAACCGCTGTGTGTTGTTAAACAGCTAAAATCAAATGATTCAGATCCCTCGATTTTACAGACAGTTAGGCGCTTATTCGATACAGAAGCACAGGTACTTTACCGCTTGGGAAAACACGAGCAAATTCCCCAACTTTATGCACATTTTGAGGAAAACCAAGAATTTTATTTAGTTCAGGAATATATTGAAGGAGAAGATTTAGGTCAAGAATTACTTACGGGTAAAACGTTGAATGAATCTCAATTAATTGGTTTTTTGCAAGATGTTTTACGAACTTTAGCTTTTGTACATGAGCAAGATGTAATTCATCGAGATATTAAGCCTTCAAATTTAATTAGAAGACAGAAAGATGGCAAAGTAGTGTTAATTGACTTTGGCGCAGTTAAGGAAATCAGAAGTTTGGTATTGCATTCTGGAGAACAAATGACAGGCACTATATTAATTGGTTCATCTGGGTATATGCCAAGCGAACAATTAAAAGGGAAACCCAGATTTAATAGTGATATTTATGCTGTAGGAGTAACGGCAATTCAATTATTAACTAACCTATCGCCTGAAGAATTTGAAGAAGATGTAGAAACTGGGGAGATGATTTGGCGCGAACAGGCATCAATCAGTAAGGAATTAGCAGTAATTTTAGAAAAAATGGTGCGATCGCATTTTAGAGACCGCTATCAATCAGTTAAAGAAGTACTTTTCGATTTAGAGAAATTAAATAACTACACAGCTTCTCCCACGCAAATATTAATGTCAGGAGAAACTCAACATACTTATTTCAAGAAATCCTCTTATTTGTTGATTATTTTGTTGACATTAGGATTAATTTTTGGGGTTGTCAAACTCTGGAATTCTTGGGAAACTAAAGACTCAGAAAATCCTCCACCAGAAACATTGGTTACACCTCCATTAATTTCCCCAAAAAATGAAGCTGTAGAATTCCTAAAACAAGGAAAGACTTTAATAGAATTACAGCATTATGAAGAGGCAATTACTAGTTTAGATAAAGCCTTGGAAATTGACAGAAAATATCCTGAAGCTTGGGTAAGGCGGGGTCAAGCATTGAGTCAATTACAGAAATATGAAGAAGCACAAAAATCTTATGAAGAAGCTTTGAAAATTAAATCGGAATATTCTCTAGCTTGGTATGAAAGAGGTTTAGCATTAGAAAAATTAAATCGCCACGAACTGGCACAAGAGTCTTTAATTAAAGCGATTGAAATTCAACCTAATTATGCAGAAGCTTGGGATAAGCTAGGAGAAATCCAAATCAAAGAGAAGAAATACCAAGAAGCTTATATTTCTCTAAGTAAAGCCACAGAAATCAAACCAGATTATCGCGAAGCCTGGTATAAATTAGGTGTGGTTTTGAATCAAATAAACCAGCCGAAAAAAGCCTTGGTAGCATTAAATAAAGCTGTAGAGATTGACATAAATTATGAAGAAGCTTGGATAGAGCATGGCTCAACACTAAGCAAATTAAAGCAAAATGAAGAAGCACTTATTTCCTTAGATAAAGCTTTAGAAATTAATTCCCAATTGGCAGAGGCTTGGCAAAAAAGAGGCTACATTTTGGGAGAATTGAAAAGATCTGATGAAGCGATCGCATCTTTAGACAAAGCCATCCAAATTAAATCAGATTATGCGGAAGCTTGGTATCAGCGGGGGGTAATTTTAGCACAGTTGAATAATGATGATGAAGCGATCGCATCTTTAGATAAAGCCACACAAATCAAACCAGATTATGACGAAGCTTGGTATCGTCGGGGACTGATTTTAGAGAAAAAGCAGAAATTCGAGGAAGCGATCGAAGCTTATAATAAAGCTATCCAAATTTGGCCTGCCAATCAAGAAGCAATTACCAAACGCAAACGCCTACGAAGAAGATTAGGACGTTAAATCAATTGTCATACTTTCCTTTTTGCCAGAAATTTTGCACAATAATCTTAAGACTAGTTAGCACCTAATCCATCCACCCCTACTTTAATCCAGATGATTACCCAAGAAAAATCCCAAATAAATTGGCAACCAATTATCAAACAATTTGCCGCCATTGTCGGCGAAAAAAACGTAGTGCAGCGTCGAGAAGAACTGCTAACTTATGAATGTGATGGACTTACCAGCTATCGCCAAAGACCAGCTATAGTAGTGTTACCACGCACCACCGAACAAGTAGCAGCATTAGTAAAAATATGCGATCAAAACCAAATTACTTGGGTAGCAAGAGGTGCAGGAACCGGACTTTCAGGCGGTGCATTACCGAGCGAAAATTGCGTCCTAATTGTTACCGCCTTAATGAATAAAATCTTAGAAATAGACTTAGAAAATCAGCGAGTTGTCGTGCAACCAGGAGTAATTAATAACTGGGTAACTCAAGCAGTTAGCGGCGCAGGATTTTATTACGCACCCGACCCTTCAAGCCAAATTATTTGCTCCATTGGTGGCAATGTTGCCGAAAATTCAGGAGGTGTTCATTGTTTAAAATATGGAGTCACAACCAATCATGTTTTAGGGTTAAAACTTGTCCTTCCCGACGGTTCAATTGTTGATACCGGAAGTTTAGTTCCAGAGATGCCTGGTTATGATTTAACAGGCTTATTTGTTGGTTCTGAAGGTACTCTTGGTATTGCCACAGAAATTACTTTAAGAATTCTCAAAACAGCCGAATCAATTTGTGTGCTTTTGGCAGATTTTACTAGTATAGAAGCCTGCGGTGCAACTGTCTCTGATATTATCAGCGCCGGAATTATTCCTGCTGGTATGGAAATCATGGATAACTTGAGCATTAATGCTGTAGAAGATGTAGTCGCTACTGGATGCTATCCTCGCGATGCTGCGGCTATTTTGTTAGTAGAAATCGATGGATTAGAAGTAGAAGTTGCTACTAATAAAAAACGCATCGCCGAAATTTGTCAAAAGAATGGCGCACGCAGCACTACCACCGCAAACGATCCAGAAACAAGATTAAAATTCTGGAAAGGACGTAAAGCAGCATTCGCCGCAGCAGGGCACATGAGTCCTGATTATTATGTGCAAGATGGCGTAATTCCCCGCACCCAATTGCCTTACATTCTCCGCGAAATTGAAGCATTAAGTGATAAATATGGCTATCGAATTGCTAATGTATTTCATGCTGGAGATGGCAACTTACATCCATTAGTTCTTTATGATAATTCAGTGCCGGGAGCATTAGAAAAAGTCGAAGAATTAGGCGGTGATATTCTCAAACTTTGCGTAAAAGTGGGAGGTAGTCTTTCCGGTGAACATGGCATTGGTGCAGATAAAAAATGCTATATGCCAGAAATGTTTACGGAAATAGATTTGGAAACTATGCAATGGGTGAGACAAGTTTTTAATCCCAAAGATTTAGCGAATCCTGGGAAAATTTTCCCCACGCCTCGCACTTGTGGAGAAGCAGCACGCGCTCAAGCTGAGAAAAAATTTGCCAAAGTTGATCGATTTTGAGAAAGACTGACTGAAAAGGCTATTGCTTTACTGGTAATCAAATAATCATTAATGAGGTGTGTGGGAATTTCCACATACCTCATTAATTGAATCGTATTTTCCCCAGGATTAAAGTCAGTAATTAACTCAAGTTGCTAGTTATAAAACTAATTTTAAGATTTAGGAACTATTTTTAGTTTAGCTGTAAACTTTACACCAAATTGCATCCCTAGTTCAAGCTCTGCTTCCCACTTTAAATTGCGCTTTTCACAAGCTTGCGAAAACTCCTCATAAACTTTATCAACAAGTTCACTTAAGTCTTCTATGACTTGTTCTCCATCTAATATAAAAGGAGCCAGAATAACTTCTTCCTCTACTGACTCTGTTGATTCTAATTGTTGTTCGCTTTTTTGAACAAAAACTACCTTTGGTTGCAAAGATACTATTTTTAGCTTTTTTTCTGGTTCAGAAGTTGCAGACATTGGGTAATCCTCAAATTTAAGAAGAGACAATAGGACGTTCGAGCTTCAGTAACTTTTCAGGGTAATTAATCTTTATGGAAAGCAACTGAAGTACATCGGCTCCCAATATACCAAAAATCTGATATTTGCTATACAAACCCGGTAAACTGCCGACTAACACATTTACATCAAGCAAGGGTATTGAACCTATTTCTAGGTTGACTTTTCCTGTGGAATATCTATAATCACCCGTTACACCAATTCCTTTTACAGATTGTTGAGATACTTCTATATCTAGAATTTCCTTTACCGCAGGGATTATTACTGTTCGCTGCGCTCCCGTATCCAGAAGTAAGCTAAACGTATGCGCTCTTTCCTCAACCTTTATGATGACAGGTATTACCCACAACTTAAGTTTGTCGAAAGTTTCATCTCCGACAAAGCTTTTCCTGACTAAAATTACACTCATCGTTATCTGGGTAGTATGTGGAATCTGAGTTTACCTCACTCAGCCTTGTCATCAATACTACCAGTGTAGAAGGTGTAAAGATCGCCTTTAAGGGATTTAATTTTGTCTACCATTAAATCGATCGAACTTCCCTGTATCAATACTTTTCCTTTTTCAGGGAAACCATAGTTATCTTTTTCGGTAATGTCTACCGTTACCCATTGCTTAGGGTACTTTTTTCCAATTTCCTCTATTTTTAGCTCTTGGGGTTTTTCAATAATTTTGACCATTTTGAAGAATATTTTGATTAAATAGTTTTTGTTAAGGGTTTGAGTTTGCACTTTTTAACCCATTTTTATAGTTTACCTATAAAGATGACTGAGTTTCCGATCGAGATGTGACTAACTTGCGACTAACTTGTGGCTGACTTCTGAATGACTTGCGATCTCAAAACATAGCTATGATATTAGTAGCGTTCCTATGAGAAGCTATGTCGAGATCGCTCAAAGTTGCCCCAGAGTATATCGAAACAGTTAAATTGGCTGTCAAGCGGAGTGGCTTTCCCAGTCAAAGTACTTTAGCTACCGACTTGGGAATGGCACGCGCTACTGTAACCAAGTTCCTCAATGGTCAACCTATTGACTATTTCAACTTTGTTGAAATTTGTGAAAAATTGGGGCTATATTGGCCAGATGTCGCGAAACTTGACAGGCCAACAATTTTGGTTGAGCCAGTAGCCTCCCACTCCCAGCCAGATTGGGGAGAAGCACCTGATGTTTCGGTCTTTTTTGGACGCAATGAGGAACTTACCAAGTTAACAAAATGGATTATCGATGATAGATGTCGGCTGATAGCACTTTTGGGGATGGGGGGAATCGGTAAAACTGCCCTATCAGTAAAACTGGCACAAGAGATTCAAGCCAAGTTTGAATTTGTCATCTGGCGAAGTCTTCGTAACGCGCCACCTGTACAAGAAATTCTAGCCGTGTTGATTCGATTCTTGTCCAAGCAGGAAGAAACTGATTTGCCGGAAAGAGTAGATAGTCAAATTTCGCAGCTAATCGAGTATTTACGCCAGCATCGGTGTTTGGTGGTATTGGATAACGCTGAGTCGATTTTGTTAGAGGGCGATCGTGTTGGTTACTATCGAGAAGGATATGAGGGTTATGGTGAGTTAATCAGAAGGCTAGGAGAATCATCCCATCAAAGTTGCTTAGTGCTGACAAGCCGGGAGAAGCCTAGAGAGTTAGCTGTATTAGAAGGCGCAACGCTACCAATTCGTTCATTACAGTTGAAGGGGTTGCAAGATAAAGAGGGTTTATCTATTTTAGAAGCTAAAGGCTTCTCTATATCTAGCTCATCTGAGCAATGGAAAGACCTGATAAATCGCTGTGGTGGTAATCCATTAGCACTAAAAATAGTTGCAAACACCATTCAAGAGTTATATGAGGGCGATCTTGACGCATTTTTAGCACAAGAATCAATTGCATTTGCTGGAATTAGCGTTTTATTAGACGAGCAGTTCAAGCGATTGTCTAATTTAGAACAAGGAATTATGTATTGGTTGGCTATTGAACGTGAGCCAGTTGATACACAGGAATTGCAAGACCAAATTATGCCGCCCGTTTTACGTTCCCAACTTATAACAGCACTAAAATCTTTAGTGCAGCGTTCTGTGATTGAAAGTGTTTCCTCCCGTTTCACGTTGCAACCTGTGGTCATGGAATATATGACTGACCAATTGGTAGAAAACGTTTGGCAACAGATTAAGATTGATAAAATTGAACTATTTAATAGCCATGCTTTAATTAAAGCAACTGCCAAAGACTATATCAGAGACATCCAAATTCGCCTCATACTTAAAGAAGTTGCTGATAGGCTGCTTGTAGAATATGGTGGAAAGTTATGGCTTGAAAAAGAACTAAAAAAAATATTAGATAAACTACGCAAAATTAATAATATTTCTGGCTATGCAGCCGGAAATATTATTAATTTGCTTTCTCAGATAAAAGCTGACTTAACTAACTATGACTTCTCTTCATTAAATGTTTATCAAGCTTATCTACAAGGAATTAATTTACATGGGGTAAATTTAGCTAATTCTGAACTTAAGAATTGCGTTTTTACCGAATGTTTAGGTAGTATTTCATCAGTCGTATTCCATCGGAAAGAAAAGCTTTTAGCTACGGCTGATGCGGATCATTATATCAGATTATGGCAAGTGCCAGATGGGAAACAAATAAGGACTTTTAGGGGACACACCAATTGGGTAAGGTCAGTTGACTTCAGCCCTGATGATCAAAACTTATACTTAGCTAGTGGCAGCGAAGACAAAACTGTGAAAGTGTGGAATGTTAATACTGGTCAATGTGTCAAAACTTTTATTGGTCATCAAGAGCGCGTCAGGTCAGTTAAATACCGTCTAGATGGGAAAATATTGGCTAGTGGAAGTGAAGATAAAACGGTGAGATTATGGGATATTAACACGGGTGAATGCCTGAAAACCTTAAAGGGACATACAGATTCTATCTGGTCAGTTGCCTTTAGTCCTGATGGTAAAACTTTAGTTAGTGGTAGTGATGACCAAACGATAAAGCTGTGGAATTTTCGGACAGGTGAATGCTTTAAAACCTTAGAGGAGCCAAGCAATTGGGTAAGGTCAGTTGCCTTCAGTCCTGATGGTAAGATATTGGCTAGTGGCAGTAACAACCAAAAAGTAAAGTTGTGGGATGTTGAAACTGGTAAATGTATTACAACTTTGGAAAAACATACCAGTCGAGTTTGGTCAGTTGCCTTCAGTCCTGATGGTAAAATATTGGCTAGTGGCAGTGATGACCAAACTGTAAATATATGGGATGTTTGCACATATAAATGCCTTCAAACATTGCACGGACATACAAGCCGGATCAGGTCAGTTGCATTCAGTCCTGACGGTAAGATATTGGCTAGTGGTAGTGAAGATCAAACATTAATGTTGTGGGATGTCAGCAAAGGAGAATGCCTCAGAACTTTGAAGGGTTATACAAGTCGAGTTTGGTCAGTTACCTTCAGTCCTGAAGCTAAAACCTTAATCAGTGGTGGTGACGATCGAACAGTTAAATTGTGGGATATTGACACGGGTAAATGCCTCAAAACTTTGCATGGTCATAGCAATTGGGTAAGGTCAGTTGCCTTTAGTCCTGACGGTAAAATTGTGGCTAGTGCTAGTGACGATCGAACAGTAAGATTATGGGATATTCGCAATGGTGAATGCCTCAAAATTATGCAGGGACATAGTAATTGGGTCTGGTCAGTTGCTTTCAGTCCTGATGGTAAAATTGTGGCTAGTGCTAGTGACGATCTAACAATAAGATTATGGGATATCTACACGGGTGAATGCTTGAAAATTATGCAGGGACATAGCAATTGGGTCTGGTCAGTTGCTTTCAGTCCTGATGGTCAAACCTTAGTAAGTGGTAGTGCTGATGAAACGGCAAAATTATGGGATGTTTACACAGGTGAATGTATTCAAACTTTTGAGGGGCATAAAAATCGAGTACGGTCAGTTGCCTTCAGTCCTAAAGGTAATAGTGTAGCCAGTGGCAGTGATGACGAAACAGTGAAGCTATGGGATGTTGGTACAGGTGAATGTATTAAAACTTTCAAGGGGCATAAAAGTCGAGTAAGGTCACTTAACTTTAGCCCTGACGGTCAAATTATAGCCAGTGGCAGCGAAGATAAAGTAGTAAAACTATGGGATATACCTAATGGTAAAGAAATTAAAGATTTGAAGGGACATAAACACTGGGTATTGTCAGTTGCTTTTAGTCGTAATGGTACACTGCTTGCTAGTGGCAGTGAAGATGAAACAATTAAGATATGGGATGTCAAAACGGGAGACTGCCTCAAAATCTTGAAAACACCTCGACCGTATGAAGGTATGAAGATTACAGGTGTTACAGGTTTAACTGATGCTCAAAAAGCAACATTGAAGGCATTAGGTGCGGTAGAAAAAGAAGAATCAGTTTAGGCTGATAAGCAAATAAGTCTTTTAACAGTGAGGTACAGACGGGATTTTATCAGTAAAGATCGTCAATTTTTAGTAGGGTGGGCAATGCCCACCTTTGAATTTGGGAAATTTCCTAACTGCGAATTCGCAAACGCAGACGAATGGTATTATTAATAGATGGTGGAGGTTGCCAAGTTAAAAGCGATCGCCTAATCCCATCAATCACTTTTTGCTCTTTCACCGTCGAAGCTTTATCATCCAAAATTATTCGCCTCACCCGTCCATTTTGTAGCGATAATTCTAAGACAATTTCGCCACTAATATTGTTAGGAATATTGACATTTGGCAACTTTTGTGTAATGGATGCGATCGCACTGGCATCCAATCCATCAGCACTAATCACCTCAATCCGCGAACTGTTTTGTGTAACATTGCCATCAAGTCCGCGAACTGGCGGAGGTGGTGGCGGAGGTGGTGGTGCAGAGAAAGTTGTCTCACCTCGCAAGCGAGTAGTAACACGATCATTTCCAGTGAATGCACTAGACTGACGACGAGGAGATGCAGCTAAAGGCAAGTTACTACTAGGAGAAACGCCTTCTTCTCGACCAAAAATTCCCTCGTAACTGACACCTTGGGGCAATTCTACCGGAACTTCTACCCGCTGACGAGTCCCATCGGGATTAACGCGCACTTCTTCGCTGACGGCGACAAAAGCGGTGTATTGCGACAACAAGCGATAACTTAAAGCAGTTTCCGTCACTGCATCCACACCAGATTTAGTTTCGCCGCCAAACATTTGATTCATCAAATCCTTAATTCTGGCGCGGGCCCACAGTTGTGCGATCGCCAAATTTCCCGTACTATTAAAATTAACTGGCAAGGTTTTTTCATAGCGTTTCCCACCAGCAGCAACCCCAACAATCCGCAAATTACCATTAACTTTATCTCGCTTTTTCCCAAACAAAACTAACGGTTGATTAGCAAACAAATCCGGTGCAGCTAACGGGTAAATAACAGCAGTTTCCCCGCTACCTTGCCAACTAACTTGAATATTTGTCAGTACTGGATTATTAATTTGACGGAAAAACTTTTCCGCAACTTCTTGAGTCGGTTCATCTTGCCGAATCACTTGAGAATTACCTCTTCCCACTTCTGCCAAGCGATTAATTAAAAACCGATTTACGGAACTACCAACGCCAAAACCATAAAGACGATTTCCCGGTTTTAAATTTCTTTGTACTTCGGCAATTACTTCATTTTCATTACCAATATAACCATCAGTTAAAAGTACAACACTTCGCAATCTTCCTGATGGCGCAGGGGGAAAATTCAGGACAGCGCGAATCCCGTTAAGTAATTCTGTACCGCCTCTGGCATCTAAAGCATCGATGTATGCCATTGCTTTACTACGATTTTCTGGAGTATTCGCTAATGGTGTAGGTGATAATTGTTGGGTGGTGTTAGCAAAATCGATAATTGTGAAAGTATCGTTAGGATTTAAACCATTAATAAAGCGGCGCATTAACTCTTTTGATTTTGCCAAAGGTTCCCCTGCTTGGGAACCAGAAGTATCCATTAAAAATACAACATCTTTAGGCACAATTTCGTTACTGCGATATTTTAAAGCGGGAATTAAATAAACTGCAAAGTGACCGCCTTTTTCATCAGATTGAGTTAAAACTGTTGCTTGAGTATTATTTCCAGCAATGCGATAACGCAAAATTAAGTCTTTGTTGGGAATGGTATCCTCATTAGCTAATTGTACTTTTACAACATTACTTTGCCGGGAAGTAGTGATTTTATGAGAAGTTGAATTAACCTCAGAAATTGGCACTCCCGCATCTATTTCCACCGTAACATTAATATCATGACCGGAACGAGTACCCGGGCGCAAAACGGGTGGAGTAATGCGGGAAGCGTCAGGAACTCTGTCAGTATCGATCCCCCCATCCCCTCTTACTAAGGGGGGCGACACTCTTCCATCCCCCCTTGGTAAGGGGGGCGAAGGGGGGATCTGATTACCGGGAATATATCTGGGTCCGACTACCATTGGAAACACAAATTCGTAGTTGCCGCCTGTAAATTTTAGACTATCGGTATAACGAATTGTGACATCAATTTTTTCTCCAGGTTTGATATTAGCAAGAGATTGGGTAAAGATATTATCTCTTTCTTGTTCTAATAATCCAGCAGTACGTCCTTCTCTGCGGGCGCGATCGTAAATTTCCTTTGCTTCTTCGCGTTTTTTAATGTTACCTTTGATAATGCGATCGCCAATCTTAATTTCCATATCATCCACCGCCGCTTCATCCGGTAATGGAAACACATAAATCGCTTCCAAAGGATCAGAAAAAGGATTTTCAAAAGTCTGAGTCACCTCAACTCGCGACAAATTACCGCTAACTTTTGCCTTCACTTCCGTATGTTTGAGAGGAAAAACTTGTGGTTTTCCGTCCTTAGATTGAACAAATAAACCACCAGTTGGTTGCTGTTGTTCGTTTTGCATTGTCGGAGAATCAGTTCTAGTCCTTTGCGCCAAAATTTGCGGCGATAATGGCAAAGATTGGACAACTGTGCCCACTGTACCAGAGAGAAGTAAAGTTGCGGGTAATAGAAAAATAAGTTTCATAACTCACACCTGCAATAATAATTTACAGAGATTAGCCTCTAAGATGACATTTTTGGCTCAAAAATTGCCGAAAAACACTATATCTAGTAGAGTCAATTCATGATTCTACATTGAAAAATTAACTATTCCTGAATCCATGCGTCGAGACTCAATATTTTACAAACTTTTCCAGCAATCACCAACTCTATTATTCGACTTATTGCCAACGCCTCCAGCAAACGCCAGCGAATACCGCTTCGACTCAGTAGCAGTCAAAGAACCAAAATTTGAGATTGATGGCGTGTTTCTGCCACCTGAAACGGAAAATACAAAAATCATCTACTTTTGCGAAGTCCAATTTCAGAAAGACGAACGGTTATATGAACGTTTATTCGCGGAAATATTTTTGTATTTCTACCGGAATCGAGAGCGTTATGATAATTGGCAAGCGGTATTGATTTATCCGAAACGCAGTATCGAACAAAGTGAAATTCATCCTTACCAAGCATTGCTAAACTCGGAACAAGTGCATCGAGTTTACTTGAATGAATTAGGTGAGATTCGACAGTTACCATTAGGAATAGCTTTAATGGTATTAACAATTGTCGAAGAAGAACAAGCACCAGAGGAAGCAAGGTATTTATTAGCACGCACTCAACAAGAAGTTAGCGAACCAGAGGCAAGTCGCGCCATAATAAATACGATCGCTACAATCATGGTTTACAAATTTACAAATTTAAGTCGTCGGGAGGTAGAAGCAATGCTAGGAATGCGATTAGAAGAAAGTAGAGTTTATCGGGAAGCTAAAGAAGAAGGACAACTTGAAGGAAGACAGCAGGAAGCTGTTAATTTAGTTCTCCGTCTTTTGTCACGCCGCTTTGGAGAGTTATCCCCAAAACTCAGAGAACGTATTTCTAATTTACCGTTATCTGTGTTGGAAGATTTAAGTGAGGCGTTGTTGGATTTTAATAGTTTGGATGATTTGTCAACTTGGTTAGAAGCACATTAGACATCTCCAAAAAACCTTGTAGAGACGTTATATATAACGTCTCTACAAGGTTTTTTGGATGATGCACCTTTAATTTCTGGAGATGTCTATTAGACTGCTGGCAAAGGTATATTGAGAAATTATCTATTACTGAATCCATGCGGCGAGACTCAATATTTTACAAACTTTTCCAGCAATCACCAACTCTATTATTCGACTTACTGGCAACTCCCCCAGCGAATGCCAGCGGGTATCGCTTTGACTCAGTAGCAGTCAAAGAACCAAAATTTGAGATTGATGGTGTATTTCTGCCACCTGAAACTGAGAATGCTGGAATCATCTACTTCTGTGAAGTGCAATTTCAAAAGGATGAACGATTATACGAACGTTTATTCGGGGAAGCATTTCTCTATTTTTACCGCAATCGAGAACGTTATTCTGATTGGCAAGCGGTATTGATTTATCCGAAACGCAGTATCGAACAAAGTGAAATTCATCCTTACCAAGCATTGCTAAACTCAGACCAAGTACATCGAGTTTATCTCAATGAACTCGGAGAGATTCGACAGTTACCATTAGGGATAGCTTTAATGGTGTTGACAATCTTAGAAGAAGAACGAGCACCAGAGGAAGCACGGTATTTACTGACACGCGCCGAACAAGAAGTTAGCGACCCAGAAAGAAGTCGCGCCATAATAAATACGATCGCCACAATCATAGTTTACAAGTTCACCAATTTAAGTCGCCGGGAGGTAGAAGCAATGCTAGGAATGCGATTGGAAGAAAGTAGAGTTTATCGTGAAGCTAAAGAAGAAGGACGACTTGAAGGAAGGCAAGAAGGACAACTTGAAGGAAGACAGCAGGAAGCTGCTAATTTAGTTCTCCGTCTTTTATCGCGCCGCTTTGGAGAGTTATCCCCAGAACTCAGAGAACGCATTTCTAACTTACCGCTATCTGTGCTGGAAGATTTAAGTGAGGCGTTGTTGGATTTTAGTAGTCTGGATGATTTGTCAGCTTGGTTAGAGGCACATTAGACTGCTGGTAAAAGTAGTAGAGTCAATTCATGAATTGACTCTACATTAATAAATTATCTATTCATCAGATTCGTCGTCATCGTCACTTAGCATGAGGACATAATCAGCCATTTGTTTAGCATAATGAAGAACTCTCGGCACTTCTAGGAAGTCTTCATATTGCAAAACTCCGTGTCGTGATTCATGGGCGATCGCAGCTAATTCTAACAAATTATTTTTGTCATTTTCTTGGCAATAACCAATGGTAATCTCCACAATAGAAGGATGTACCCAATGTTTTTCTGGTTTCTTGATCCTCGAATATTGATTATCCTTCATCATTGTCGCTGTTTTCTTTCCAATACTATAAAAGACTCTTTCATTGTCTGGATTTTGGAATAAACCAGTAATAAATCCAGAAACGTTTTCCCCGTCTATCCCAAACCATTCTGGGGTTTCATCACCTGAACGCAATCGAATAACGCGCAGTCCAGGAAATTGCTCAAAAACAGGATTTTCTAGTTCAGCAAACGATAATCCTTGATCAGAAATTTGTGGATCTTTCAGCCATGTCCATGCTTGACGGATGTTCTGAGCGTGACAATAAAGTATTGTCGGTTTTTCTCTTAACTCGTTTCTATTGAGAGTTTCCTGAATAAATGTTCTGATTGTGGCTTTACCTTTATTGTCATTTTTCAAACAACTTCCTTCCTTATTGATCCGCGTCAATGCTTTATCGTAGGGTATCCATTGTTCTATACCCCGAAAAATAGCCATTATTTCACCTGTCAAAGAACACATTTTTACCATGACAGGAATTAATTGTGGTGTTCCATCAGCGCTAGTTTTGGACTTCCGATTTATCAACCATAACCCCACTTCATTAATAGGAGTATTTTTGTCTACCTTGGGTAATGTGATTTGAGATGGAGTCATCCGTACCCCTAAAGAGCGCAATAAATCGATAAAGCTACTGATAGCTTTTTGGTGATAACTTTTTGGCTCTGGGGTAATAAATTCGCTGACAAATCCCAAATCTGCAAACCCTAGACGAATAGCACTTTTAGGATCGACAAAATCAGGTTTCCAAATTTCTTGACCATAAAGTTCAAACCAAATACCCACCTTTCCTGATAATTTAGATTGCTGCGTTTTCAGAATTTCAGCTATTTCACTCTTGCGTTTATTTATAGCTTCTTTTCGCTCGGTGATTTTTGGTTTATATGTCTGAAAATCTAGGCGTTGTGCCAAGACACCACCTTCCTCTAAGCAAATATTTACAGTTAAACCTTCAGGAAAAGTATGTTTTCCGGGTTCGGCTTTTTCTAGACCTAAGCAATACTGTATAGCTTTCAGACGATCGGGCAAATTTTTGTCTTTAATATACCAAAGCCAAATGGTTAAATTTTCCCCAATAGATTGACGAATTTTTTCTCGCAGTTGTTTTTGGAAGAGAGTATGTTCTTGCTTAATCTTTTCTAACCTTAATTGGAAAGCTTCATCAGTTTCTTCTTTTTTCTTGGGATATGGATCGTCAAAGCTGTCTGGCTTTTTCAATTTAACTGTCTGTGGCGAGCGGCGATTTCTAGGAGTCTTTTGACGTTGACACTCAATTGGCTCCCAATAATCCTTTAATACCGCAGTTATTTGTTTAAATAGTTCGTAACTATTGGTTGTCGGAAATCCTTTACCTACTTTATTTTCAGGTTCCATCCCATCTTTGTAAGTAAGACCAATGTTAGGTTTACCTTCTAAAAATTTCGCCGGATTAGCTAAGATTTCCTTTGGTTCAATCGAAAGGATATCTAAATCTTTCAGGAGATTAGCTAAGTTTTCATCCCAGTCAGCTTCATGTTGCTTCGATTTCATCCGGCAAGAAATGAAATATTCTGTCAAATTATCAGGATTTAATTCTTTTCCCCAATTCAGTTTCTCACGAATGTAGGCGTTACTTCCGTGATTATTTGACAATTTAGAATCCAGGGAACTGAGCCAACGTCTAATGCTTGGTGTAATATGAAATTGGGGATAAGGTTGACTGGGAACTTGTACAATCTTCAAGGTTAGAACTATGGAATAATAGTAAGTTTTTTTATCTATTGTCGGATGTAATGGAGGCCAAGAAATTAACTCTGCACTTTGTCCTGTCATAGAGCGATAAAACTGGAGTTTTGCCCCATCTACCTCAAACTTTAAACCTGGTTGACTTAGTTTTGCCGCTACAATGTGAGGTAATAAAACAAAATCATTACCGGACAAATTAGCAGTTCCATTGGGGTGAAAATCGAAATTATTTGTGTAGGATATAGTTTTCGTTTCCCAAATCAATTTCTGAGGATTTAGCAAATTCATTGCCGATTTTCGTTCCGCAGAAGTGATGCCAACTTTTCCCTTTTTGCCTGCTTCGTCTGGAAATTCTGTCTCTATCCAATAATCCAAAATTGCTGTCAACATTCTTTGTGATAATTGGTGAGGACTGTACAACCAAAACTCGTTTTCTTTTGGCGATACTTTACCAATTTGGATTAAACCTGGGGCTAGTCTTAACCCTTTATAAAGAGATTTGACTGGCAAGGATGCTCGATCGAGCTTATCCCGTTTAGCAGTAAGTCGGATGATGTGACTTTTTGCATCTTCGGGAAAATTCATGACGTAATATTGTTGAGAACGCAATTCAGATTTTAATTTGAAAGCGCATAAACGGATTGTTTGATATACCATGAAATTATTACCTGTGATGATTCAAATAGGGGGTAAACCAGAAAGTTTTTTAGTTTGAGCGATCGCACGATAAAAAGGAAGATAAAGAGATTGGACGATCGCGCGATCGCACTGGGGAATTTCCGAGTCATTTTCAAAATAAGGACGGAGTAAATTCACCATACCGACAAGCACGCTAGTAGCAGGAGTATCTTCTTTACCATCCTCATTCTTGGCACTATTGATGGCAAATTTGGCATCACACCAAAAAAGTTGGGCATTGGCATTTCCGCGAATTAAACGCCCGATCGCTTGCCAAAGAGAAACAATAATATCCCATTGCACTGCATTGCGATCGTCTTTATCTAAAGTCCTCAACCTAACTGATAGGTGCAACAAATTACACCATTTCCGATAAGCAGCTTCCCGAAAATTTTCACCTAACTTACTTAAACTCTCCCCAGTCACCGTTTTGTAATTATCAATCGCCCAACGGTTAATCCCGTGAATTGCATAAGATAAATCATCAGGAACAGGGTGAGGTAAAACCAAAAAATAAGCTGCATTAATTACTGCTATTCCGTTGCGATCGACAATATTGTGACCGCGTTCGATCGCTTTCAATGGCGCTATCAAAATTACTTCCTGTCTTGTAGCAAACTCCCACACCTGTCCCCGCTGCAACAACTTATATTGATCCGGTTCATCATCCCACTTATCAAAGTCTTCATCATCAGGAGATAAAGCAATAATCTGATCTTCCCAACTTAGATTTTTTAGGCATTTATAAACCCATTCCACTTGTTTATAACTGTTAACAACCAAGAGAATTTTTCTGCCTTGCAACTCCTTCAATTTATTAGTTAAATAATTTTCTTCTACTAATTTAGTAACAATCTTTTCTAAATTATCCCGCTTCTTATCTCCCGCACCCGACACAGACAAAGGATACTCATCTTTGTAAAATGGTAAAAACTCTGAAGTTATAACTATTTCCTGGTTATTTCTCGGTGCAAGCACTCCCGAAACAGGCACATCAACATGATAAGCAGGAGATTTTCCCGCCCAACTTGTTCCCGACATCAACAATAAATGAGGACTGGCAATATTATCTGCATTGAATAATTTGTCAAAATGCAGCAACAACCAACGCCCAACCCCCGTACAACGGAAAAACTGCAAACTGCCTAATGATTCAGAATAGGATTTATGATACTGAAAAGCCAACTGATTACCCATTGGCATTGCCGGAATCATCGGGTAAAAATCTGGCGGTGGTGCTTCAAACCACATTGAATCCGACATCTCTAAATTTAAAATACCTTGCACCTGCCGCCAGTTACTCGTCATAAAATAAAGTTTATTTTGCAACAAGCAGACTAACAAAGCAAACTCTAGCTTAACTGCTATTTCCTGAATTTTTTCTGCCGATAATTGAATCTTTGCTGTTTGCTGAACCCATTCCTGAATCGCTGCACCTTTTTTAGATTTGGATTTGTTAGCTAGGGCAAATAAAGGATTTTTATCGTTATCTAAATCTTGGATGTAAGGCTCGAATATACTTGACATTAATTCATCGCCTTGTTGAGATTGTTCGGAATTTTCCGAGTCTGTTGTCGTTAGTAATGTAGCCACCTCTCGCAATAATAACCAGTTAGTAAAAAAATGTTTATCATCTCGCCACTTAGCTAAATCATTTTCCTTAATCAAAAGATGATAAATTTTATCGGCAATTCCGTTAGCAATACGGCAAGCATCCCACCACTCAGAGACAAGCTCATTTTCAAGCAATCTTGACTTTTTAGACTTTAATTGAGCTTCAACATAATCATGCAGTTTATTCAACCACTCATCTCTAGTTGGTTTACACAATGTTTTATCAGGACTAAAAGCTTGATCCAGATAAGCTTGGTGTTGGTCAACTTCATCGACAATTACCAAATTACTGCGCCGACAAGCTAACTCAAAATACAGGATACTTTCGCGATTTATTGTCTTGGGAACTCGGCTATAAATCAAACTCCCAGGTGTAGCAATCCAGATAGAAGCATTAACTAAATCACGCTCTTTTTTATGAGAAGGACATACCCCATAAGCCGGACAAGTTTTTTCCTTTGGTGATGATTCTGATTCAAATTCTTGGTTGGTATATATAGGTTCTAATTTAAAACATGGTTGCTTACCAATTTCAAAAGCCGTTTCCATTTTAGGATTAACAAAAGGTGTCAATAGGCAAGTGTTACTCAGCCATTGAAAACCGGGATGATTTTGGTTAAAAGCTTGATTCGGGTTGGAATTATAAACAGCTTTGTGCAACCTATTTAAATGGCTAGCTTTGTTAGAATTACCCAAAATAGGAGCTACATCTTTGATCCCAAGTTCGTCAAACAGTTTAGTCAATTCAAAGATTTGCAGCACATCCGCCACCACCAGCGTAACGCGCATTTTCTTTCGCCAAGCCCAAACTGCCAAAACTTTCATTAAGTTGGATTTCCCAGATGACACAATTCCCGCTAAATGCAAGATTCTATTGATAGTTAAAGACTTAGCTTTAACCAATTCTTGATTCTCATTAAATAGGTGTAATTCGATGTTATGAAAACGCTTTATCCACTCCGGTTCCTTATTCTTCCTTTGTTCATCCATCCATTCGGCTGTTTCCCCAAGTTCCCGCCAAGTTACTGACAGCGGATTTCTAGACTCAACACCTGCTAAATTGTGACTTGGTGGATTTGGGAAATTAGCAATCTCCGGTAATATCTGAACTTCTTCTTTCTTTCCTTTCACCTCACATTTATATTTTCCAGCTTCAGCCCATTGGATTTTATTTCTTTCACTAAATCCTACGGGCTTGTTTAAGGTTTCCTGATAAATTCGGAATCGTTTTGTAGAGGCTACAGTGATATTAGTTCGCTCCTCGAAGTGGAAATCTTCTCTAATTTCATAACCCCGAATATCATCCTCAAATTCTCGATAATTTTGTAATGCTTCTGACCAGGAAAACTTACTATTATAGTATGGCAATAAATGACGGGCTACGCCTAACATTCGAGCCTGATTTTCTGTCCAATTTTGCAGCGAATAAGGATAACCAGTTAATATTACCCATAAACTATCAGCCGTAGTATCAGGAAGTAACGCTTTTAATAAGTAAAGTCCTAACTCAACTTCGCATAAATCTTTCTCCAAACCCTCTTCTTTCAACGGCTTACACCACTTAGTTGTATTTCTCATTTTTGGCTTCCTAATTTATTGATTACTTTCTTCATAAATTCACCTTCAAACATCACCTGAGACTTGTTCAAGGAAATTGAACAATAACTCCGAAACTCTTGCAGATACTCCTGTCCGTAACTCTTTATTTCATCAGGAAAAACAAAGAATGCTTGATGGTATGGCTGATGTTTGAGGCTGCGAATAGGCTGATTCACCTTTTTGGCTAAGTTGTAGGCTGATTCCCAAAACTTAACATCAACTGCCCAAATTGTTTGGTCAGGAAAAACTAAGTGTAAATCGTATTTATCGAGTTCGGGGTAGAGTTGTACTTGCAAATTTAACTCTTTTAATTTTTCCTCTAGCCTGAGTTCTGCTTTTCCCGGACGATGTATGAAATAGCGTAAATCTTTCTTGAGCCAGAAAACCTCTTCATCTTTGTCAGCCGGGAAAACTACCTTAGCTTTCTTTTGTTGCTCACAATGTTTATTTTCACACTTTAATTCATCCTTATCAGTCAAATACATTAGTCCGCCACAGTGTCCGCAGCAGTAAAATTTGCCATCTACTCGATAAGACTCTGGTGCTTCTTCATAGCTAATTCTGAGAATCTTTTGGACTTCCTTAAAATCTAATATTCTGTCAACAGATAGCTTTCCATTAGTTATTACCGGATTTTCAATCAAATAGCGCCTAAACCTGGTATATAAATCATGGTCTTCTGCGGATTTCAGCATTACCTCATTGATGACTTGGTTCTGAAACTTACCGCCTTCCTCAGAGTAATCTGCCGCTATTTCAATACAAAAATCACTCGGCTTTTGGTGTTCTATTAGTTGTTTATCGTGCCATTCTTCAGTAGGGAAATCAATGTTAAAACCCCAATTTTTTAAGGGAAGCTGTGCCCATCTGGAAAGAAAATCAGGGACTCCTTGTATCGGGTTCGGTATTTTTTCTATTAAACAAGTAAGTGCGATTTTGTCTACCCCTAATTGCAATTGTGGTGGATAAACTGCGGGATTTTTGAGGATTTGCGATTCGTATTGGCATAAGCCTTTGGCTATTTGTTGCAGCGTCTCCTCGCCAATGGGTTTTATCCAGGGAGGCGTTTCGGCTTCCCCGCTATCGGTGACTAATGAAGTCATGTCGTATCTTCTATGTCCTGTGGGTGTCCTGATTGCCTGAATTTTTCCCGCCGCCTCCCAACGCCTGAGAGTATCGACGCTAACTCCTAGCCGCTGGGATGCTTGTTTGGGACTAACAAACTCTGAAATTGGTTTTTCCTCAACTTCACTACTTTAATATATCAGCATTCCTAGATTTGCATAGGTTTTTTAGAAAAATTTAAGTAGAGACATGGTATGCAGCTTGGGGAGATGGTGAACGACAATTGGTAGAGTAATAAAATTAAAAGCTATTTCTCTTAAGGGGATTTGATACTTGATAACACAGACTGCGATCGCACAACAACTCACATCTATCCTTAGCCCAACCGCAATTTGTACCTGGGAAGAAATAGAAGCAACTCAACAAAATACCATCCAGAAAGTAACAGAAAATTCTCCTCCTAGTTGCGTTGTTTATCCAAATACGCAAGAAGAATTAGGCGAAATTATCGGCTGTGCTCATAAAAATCATTGGCGCGTCTTAGCTTGCGGAAATAGTAGCAAACTCACTTGGGGCGGGTTAACCAAAGATATTGATCTAATTATTAGCACCCAACGCTTAAATCGAATTGTGGAACACGCCGTTGGTGATTTAACCTTAACCGTAGAAGCGGGAACAAAATTCACTGATATTCAGGAACTTGTTGCTAAAGAAAGGCAATTTCTCGCTTTAGATCCAGCTTATCCCCAAACAGCAACTATTGGTGGAATTGTCGCTACAGCTGATGCTGGTTCTTTGCGTCAACGCTACGGCGGCGTGCGAGATATGCTACTCGGAATTTCTTTTGTCCGTTATGATGGCAAAATTGCTAAAGCTGGCGGTAGAGTAGTAAAAAATGTTGCCGGATACGATTTAATGAAGTTATTTACGGGTTCTTTTGGTACTTTAGGAATTATTAGCCAAGTCACTTTTCGACTTTACCCCATGTCGGAAGCTTCCCAAACTGTGGTGTTAGTTGGTGCAACAGATTCTCTTGCTGAAGCTAATAAAATTTTACTGGCTTCGGCTTTAACTCCGATCGCCATTGATCTATTATCCACCGAATTAGTAAATCGTTTAGAATTGGGTAAAGGAATCGGTTTAATTGCTCGATTCCAAAGTGTTAGCGAAAGTGTGAAAGAACAATCCAACCGACTTTTAGAAGTTGGGGAAAAGTTAGGTTTACAAGGTAGCGTTTTCTCGGATAATGATGAAACAAGTCTATGGCAACGATTACAAAGTTCTATGGGGGAAGTTGGCGCAGAATTGGCGATCGCCTGCAAAATAGGAGTATTACCTACCGCTGCTGTCAACACCCTGACTCAACTGGATAAACTTGCCCCTGAAAGTATTGGGTTAATTCATGCTAGTAGTGGGTTAGGATTAATAAAATTTGATAGCTCAAAGTTGCCATCCCAAACAATTTTACAAATGAGAAATTTCTGTCAATTAAACAATGGTTATCTTACCCTTTTAGAAGCACCTTTGGCTTGGAAAAAACAGTTGGATGTTTGGGGTTACAGTGGCAATGCTTTGGATGTAATGCGGAAAATTAAGCAGCAGTTTGATCCTGATAATATTTTTAGTCCTCATCGGTTTGTGGCAAGAATTTAGTTTTAATTGAACCGCGAAGACGCGAAGAGCGCGAAGGAAGAGAAGATGCAGATTTCTGAGAAAATAGTTACAAATAATGAGGATTTGCAGGGATTCGATCCGAAGAATCCACCTAATCCAAAGTTAATTGATACTTGTGTACATTGTGGTTTTTGTCTTTCCACTTGTCCGAGTTATCGGGTGATTGGTAAGGAGATGGATTCTCCGAGAGGGCGCATTTATTTAATGGATGCGATTAATGAGGGTGAGGCACCACTGGCTGAAGGAACGGTGCAGCATTTTGATAGTTGTTTGGGCTGTTTGGCTTGTGTTACTACTTGTCCTTCCGGGGTACAATATGACAAGTTAATTGCCGCAACTCGTCCCCAAATCGAAAGAAATTATTCGCGCAGTTTGCCAGATAATTTGTATAGGAAACTGATTTTTAATTTGTTTCCTTATCCCCAAAGGTTACGGGTTTTGTTAGCACCTTTGTTGCTGTATCAAAAGTTAGGATTTCCTAAGTTTTTTCGGGCTACTGGATTACTCAATAAAATATCTCCCCGCTTGGGGGCTATGGAGTCTCTTTTACCCGATGTAACTGTTAAGTCTTTTGTGAATACTTTACCGGAAGTTATCCCAGCAAAAGGGGAAAAAAGATATCGGGTAGGGGTGATTTTGGGTTGTGTACAACGGCTTTTCTTTTCTAAGGTAAATGAAGCAACTGTGAGAGTTTTAACTGCTAATGGTTGTGAGGTGGTAATTCCGAAATCTCAAGGTTGTTGTGCTGCTTTGCCAGAACACCAAGGACAAAAGGAACAAGCGCAAACTTTGGCGCGACAAATGATTGATAGTTTTGCAGAAACAGGCGTTGATTTTATGATTATTAACGCTGCTGGTTGTGGTCACACTTTGAAAGAATACGGTCATATTTTGGCTGATGATCCTAACTATCGAGAGCAGGCGAAAGCTTTTGCAGCTAAAGTGAAAGATGCTCAAGAATTTTTGGCAGAAGTGGGATTAATTGCGCCACTTTTACCAATAAGTGATAATGAATTAACGATGGTTTATCAAGATGCTTGTCACTTATTACATGGACAAAAAATTAGTCTTCAACCTCGTCAATTATTAAAGCAAATTCCCGGGGTGAAATTGCGCGAACCAATTGATGCTGCTTTATGTTGTGGTAGTGCAGGTATTTATAATATGCTGCAACCAGAAGTAGCGGAAGAATTGGGACAACAAAAAGTTACTAATTTGTTAAATACTGGGGCGCGGTTGATTGCTTCTGCTAACCCTGGTTGTAGTTTGCAAATTAATAAGCATTTGCAAATTCAAGGGAAGGAAATTCCGCTTATGCACCCGATGGAATTGTTAGATTATTCAATTCGAGGTGTGAAAATCGACGCATAAGTTGATAGATAGTAAACTTCTGGTAAAAGTTGTCCTTTTTAGGTTTTAAACCGCAGTTAAAATCAGCTTTTGCCAGAAGTTGAATTGGAAAAAATCCGAAGATACACTAACAAATACATCCAAAATCATCTGTGTTCATCTGTGGACATCTGTGGTTAAAATTAAACAAAAATACTTTGATAAAAAATCCAACTTTTCTACTGAGCAACGACACTAAATATGGATGATGGTGCGTTACGCTAAAGCTAACGCACCCTACAAATAGAAATTTTTCTATATTTACAAACAAGGTACAGTTACGTAAAATGTAGCTGGCCCTTCGGAAGTTACTCGGAGTTTACAATTTACACCCGTTCGATCGCTACACACCAGCGCAAATTCTCCGGCTGTTTGTAACTCGTTAAACCAAACTTCCGCTATGTATCCAGAAAAAGAGCGATCGCTAATCCTCCAAAAGCATTCTACCGCCCCTGTCGCCTCTGCAAATCTTCTCACGACTTCGTAAGTCAGAGTTTTTCTATCCTTTGTATCTAAAGTATTAAGCGATCGCCTTTTGACAAGCATTTTCATTGACATCGAGAAACTTTTACGGTATTAACATGAAAAGCAAGCGATCGAACATAGTAAAAACACTCACATTTGGAAAACTTCTTTCCTGATTCTCAACAAAGAGCATAGAGGGATTTATTCTTAAAAAAAGAATCATCCAGCCAAATCCATAGTAGACTTCAGCTAGGAAAATTTTTTGCTCAAGTTTCCAGTAAACTAAACCCATACAAATTTTATACCTTAAGCCGTTTTTCAGCAGTTTACTTCTTCTGACAATGAACAACAAAATTAACCAAGCAATTTTTCTTTTACTTTGTTTTACCTTTTTAGGTTTAATATCCTGTAACCCAAAAACGCAAACTGATGAATTAGCTACCACGGACAAGCAAGCACAAGCAGCTAGTTCTACTCCACAGACAAAGCCAACTCAGCCACCTCCCAGCCAACTTTTTCCCATTACTAAAAATGGTAAAGAAGGCTTTATCGATCGCACAGGAAAAGTTTTTATTCAACCTCAATATGATTTAGCTCTCGCTTTCTCCGAAGGTTTAGCACTAGTTAATACTAACTCTAAATGGGGTTATATTAACCCGATGGGAAAAATAGTAATTAAACCACAATTTGAGGAAGCCAGCATATTTTCTGAGGAATTAGCTGCTGTAAAAACTGGCTCCAAATGGGGTTATATTAACGAAACAGGAAAAATCGTCATCAAACCTCAATTTCTTGAAGTAGAAGACTTTTCCGAAGGATTAGCAGCTGTCAAAATTGGTAACAAATGGGGTTATATTAACCCCAAAGGTGAAGTAGTAATTAAGCCTAATTATGATGAAGTTAGCCCTTTTTCCGAAGGACTAGCAGCTGTCAAAATTGGCAATAAATGGGGTCATATCGAGCCAACTGGAAAAGTAGTAGTTAAAGTCATATTTGATGACAATAGTGTTTTTTCCGAAGGGTTAGCCTCAGTTAAAATAGGCAATAAATGGGCATTTATTGACCGAAGCGGAAAAGTAATAATTAAGCCTATATTTGATGAAACTAGCATCTTTTCCGAAGGGTTAGCCTCAGTTAAAATAGGTAATAAATGGGGGTTTACTAATAGAAAAGGCTTGGTAACAATTAAGCCCATATTTGATGAAGTTAATGTTTTTTCCGAAGGATTGGCAACAGTTAAAATAGGTAACAAGTGGGGATTTATTGACAAAACCGGGAAAATAGTCATTAAACCACAATTTGATGAAGCCGATGCTTTCACTGATGGGCTGGCAACAGTTGCAAGCAATGATGGTAAAGTTGGTTATATCGACAAAACAGGTAAATTTGTTTGGCAACCAACTAATTAATGATTCATTTACATTCAGTTGTGGTATAAACATAAAGAACAAAATGGCGACAAAAACTAAAGAAATCTGTTGCCAAAAGCAGTCACTATACCTATGAGAAAAATCAACAAAGCTATTCCCTTTTTTCTTTGCATAACTATTTTGGGTTTAGTATCCTGTCGCCCTGTAGAACAAACCCAAGCATCAACCCCCGTAACTCAGCAAAATCAAACAAATAATAAACTATTTCCTGTCAAAAGCAATGGCAAATATGGCTATATTGACCAAACAGGTAAAATAGTTATTACTGCTCAATTTGATGAAGCTTTTGATTTCTCCGAAGGCATGGCAAAAGTAAAACTTGGCGACAAGTTTGGTTATATTGATAGCACAGGAAAAACAGTTATTTCACCCCAATTTGAGGACGCTGATGATTTTTCTGAAGGGCTAGCAGGAGTCATGACTGATGGCAAAATGGGTTTTATTGATACTACAGGACAAATGATTATTTCACCTCAGTTTGATGATGCGGAAGACTTCTCCGAAGGCATGGCAGAAGTAAAAATTGGTGAAAAATGGGGTTATGTTAATAAAGCAGGAGAAATAGTCATTGCGCCACAGTTTGAAGACTCGCAAAATTTTTTACAAGGACTAGCAGCTGTCCAAGTTGGCTCTAAGTGGGGTTACATTGATAAAACCGGAAAATTTATTTGGAACCCTACAGAATGAGCAGTTACTTTTAATACTAAAAACTCACTAGAGGCGGGAATTTGTACCGCCTTTTTTAGTAAATTTAAGCACCTGAATATTGAGATATTGACAATCATCTGCGATCGGCTAAACTATACTCATAAAAGTAATTAGGTGTATTAAAAATGAAGCGTAATTTAAATAAAATCTTTTTATTAACTCTTCTAGCTGCGTGCTTCAGTGTAGTTAGCGATCGCTTCCCAACAGCACTAGCTTCAGATACTCATAATACAACCCACGAAGCTAAACCAAAACCAGCAGAAGTTCCCACTCATCAAAACAGCAATAATCAAAATAACAGCGCTTTAGTTCCCATCCAAGAAAATGAAAAATATGGTTATGCCGATCGCACTGGTAAAATAATCATTCCTCCTCAATTTGATGAAGCCAGAAAGTTTTCTGATGGTTTAGGCATGGTAAGAATTAAAAACAAATATGGCTATGTCGCAGAAACAGGTCAAATAGTTATTGGTTTAAAATTTGATGATGCTTTAGAATTTAACGAAGGATTAGCAGCAGTTAAAATTGGCAACAAGTGGGGTTACATCGACAAAACTGGAAAAGTAGTAATTCCTCCTCAATATGATGAAGCAAAACACTTTTCTGAAGGGTTGGGATTAGTAGGATTAGACGGGAAAACTGCTTCTCATGGTCACGCTGCTAACAGCCAGCAACCTACTAGAAAATATGGTTATATTGACCGGAACGGGAAAGTAGTTATTCCCATCAATTTAGCTCATGCTTTTACCTTTTCTGAGGGATTGGTACAAGTAATAATTGATGAAAACCCCGACATTCCAAATAGCGGCAAATACGGCTACATGGATAGAACAGGCAAAATTGTAATTACTCCACAGTTTGGCTGTGCCGATCCATTTTCTGAAGGTTTAGCCAGAGTATCTATTAATAATAAAAATGGTTACATAGATAAAACCGGAGAATTTGTCATCCCCCCACAGTTTGATGTTGCTGCGAGTTTTTCAGGAGGGTTGGCAGAAGTAAGACTCGGTGACAAATCGGGATATATTGATAAGACTGGTAAGTTTGTCGAAAACCCCCATCAACAAGAATAATTTAGGAAAAAGCGATCGCTGCTAGCTATACACGCACTTCCTCCATTTCATCCAATAGATAGAGATAGGGAAATATAACTAAAAAATATGCCCAAAGGTTATTTAGAGAGCCAAGCATAGCCTTGTAAAGTCAAAAAGCTGCTCTAAATTATATTTGCGATCGCTATGGTAGATATTTACATTCTTGACCTGCTAGTTATCGGTTTATTACTACTAATTGTTACCTTAGCCTCTGGTTGGATTGCCCGATTACCCCTATCTTTCGCTTTAATATACTTAATTGTTGGCATATTGTTGGGGCCTTACGGTACACATTTAATTCAATTGCGTCCTGATGCTAATTTTATGGAAAGATTGACCGAATTTGTGGTAATTGTTTCCCTCTTCAGTTGCGGATTAAAAATGAATCGACCGCTGAATCCTATGGCTTGGGGTTCCACAGTTCGGCTAATTGGTCTTTTGATGCCTATTTCTATTTTTGCGATCGCATTTGTCGGACATTTTCTCCTAAAAATGGACTGGGGCCCAGCAATTTTACTAGGCGCAATTCTAGCACCAACTGACCCAGTATTAGCTTCAGAAGTCCAAATTTCCCATCTAGAAGATAAAGAAGAACTACGTTTTGGTCTAACTTCAGAAGGCGGTTTAAACGATGCTTTAGCTTTTCCTTTCGTTTATTTTGGTATTTACTCTTTAAAAGATAGTAATTGGGATAACTGGTTTAAACAGTGGGTAGCAATTGATTTAATTTGGGCAATTGCTGCTGGTATTATTATGGGTATTCTAGTCCCAAAAGCAATAGTTTGGATTGACAAACGCCTACAAAAATTTCGTCCTGTTGATGTATTAATGGAAGATTTTGTAGCACTTGGCATCATTTTACTCACATATTCCTTAACAGAAATTGTCAATGGTTATGGATTTTTAGCCGTATTTGTTGCGGGAATTATTGCTCAACGTAGCTATCATAATCCAGAAAAACGCCTATCTCAATTAGAATTTACAGAACGAATCGAAAAACTAATGGAAGTAGGCACCATTTTATTACTTGGTTCCATCCTAAGATTACCTCAAATTGTACAATTTGCTGGGCAAGGATTATTAGTAGCAGCACTGTTAATTTTTCTGATTAGACCTGTAGGAGCTTGGCTTAGTACAATAGGAGGTGGTTATCCTCAAATCACCCGTTACTTATTTGGTTGGTTTGGGATTCGTGGCGTTGGTTCATTGTATTATTTATGCTATGCTTTTGGTGAAGGATTAAAAGATAATTTAGGGGAACAAATTGCCTGGATTACTTATATAACCATCGTAATTTCTGTAATTTTGCACGGTGTTAGTTCTACACCATTAATGAAGTTGTACGAACGAAGTTTGCAAAAGCGTCGTGATAAAATTGCCAGTGAAGCAGGTGTTGGCAAAGCCTGACATTTTAGGCTAAATAACGCAAGTTGCTAGTTATAATAATTGATATTAACATTAGTACGTTGTTGGGGGTTTGAGCGCATATCTAGAGTAGTTATAATATAGCGAAAACGCCACAAAAAAACAATTTATAATTAAATTTTTTTTTTTTTTAAAGCAGAGAAGCAAAG
>NZ_JBHFNQ010000185.1:0-26424 GCF_041929345.1 Floridaenema aerugineum BLCC-F46 | reverse complement strand
TATCAGCTTTTGACTGCTTATAGTGGGGGATTTAGACCCACCACTAAAGCTTGCCACTAATCGTTTACGATATAGTGGGGGACTTAAACCCATAATTATTAGCTGATAGCTGAATGCTGAAAGCTGATAGCTTGTTAATTTATTTCACCGTTGGTTTAGATCAATTACCAATTACTCCAAACAATACATTTTTGCCGTAGTCGAAGTTGCCGTACCTTCTAACTCTAATTTGGTTCAGATCTATCAAGTAATAGAAGAAATAGGACAACAATTAAACGCAAATTATTCCAGATGTAGTCGAACCCACACAAATAGATGGCGTAGAAAGTCTTGGCGAATCTAATTTATTATTGCGAACTTTAACCAAAGTGAAACCGGGAAAACATCTTCAGATCCAGCGCATTCTGCGAAAGAATTTTATGGATACCTTGTTGCGGGAAGGTATTCTGCTTCCTGCTGTCAAGGAAAGTAGCGAAGATTAATTTGGCATCCATATCAGTTTATTAGTTAACTAATAGACATCTCCAGAAAGATTGTAGAGACGTTGTATAGAAAGTCTCTACAATCTTTTTTGGAGAGGTCTAATAGGTAAAAATTCATGCTTCCCTATTTCTCAAGTTTATTCTATATTGGTAAGAATATTTCATGTTTTTCCTTACTTTTTTAGGAGATTCTCATGACATCACCATCAAAAAAGGCTCCAACAATTGGTCTTGTAGAAGTACCTGCGCTGGGATTGTATGACGAAGAAGGACATAATTGGACGGCATTATACAGAAAGAACACTCTACTCAGTAAGCAGGTTTTAATGGCAGATCTGCAAGCGGGTGGTTTTGATGCACAATTGGTTAATCTTAAAGATGGCGATCGTCGAGAACCTTTTGGAGAAGTAACTTGGAAAGGCATGAATCTGACCAAAGCTTATGTTGGAGGGAGAATTTTTGATTTAGATCCAGAAGCTTATGATGCTTGGGGAGTGACAGTTAACTACACCCAAGAACGGCAAGTTACCTGTATGACGATCGCACATCTCGCCAGCAAAGGCAAACCCGTTGTCGTCGGAGGTTCTGATGCCATTGCTGAACCCGATCATTACTTGAAAGCAGGTGCAACAGCGATCGTAATCGATAAATCTGGTGCCGCTAATTGGCCCGTTTTCGACTATGTGTTAGGAAAAACCCCACGCGAAAATCTCACTGGTGTGATTTTGGCTGATGGTCGTTATCATCCTACCCGCACCAAAGCCATGAGTCCAGATGAGTGGGCACTACCATCAGTGGAAGTAGCAAGGCAATGTTTGGGTCAAGAATATTCCGAAGAACCTTTTGTAGAAGAACTTGTACCGATCGGCTCAGTGTATCCTGATATTGGGTGCGATCGCAAATGTGACTTTTGCCAAACCCCAACCTACACTTCAGGCTATCGCCGGATGTCACCTGAAACCACTCTAAATTGGATTGCGCGTCAGAAAGAAGCTGGGGCAAAATGTACGGTTATGGGGTCCGATCAATTTCTGGGTCGAGTTTTGTTTCCCGGTGGAAAAGAAGAGATTCTGGAAATTACCAAAGGCGCAAGAGAAATGGGAATGCCGCTTTTGTGGCCCAATGGTTTAGAACTGAGAAAAGCCACTTTAGGCAGAGGACGCAACTACGATCATACAGACCTCACACCTGACGAAGAATTAATCGAAGCACTTTGGGGATGGGATGGCAAAGTTGGCGGTTTTCTCGGTTACATTCCCGCTGAACGTCCGGTTTTTGGCAGAGAATCTTACGCCAAACTTCTTCCTTGGCAACAACATTGTGAGATGATGCGAGCGATCGTTCGCGTTGGTCTTCCCGTAATTATCTATGGTTTTATTATTGGGTTTCCTGATGACAACCACGACAGTTTACTTCGTCTTGAAGAAGCAATTTTAGAACTCCATCAACAACTCAGAGAAATTAACCCAGACTTAGAATTTCAAGTCGCATCCTATTCCATTTCTCCCATACCCGGAACACCCCAAGGCGAAACCATCCGCAAATCTGGTTTATTGCGCTTTGACGATCCCTCAATTGTTGGTGGTTTATGGACACCCTGTTGTGACACCCACCACCTCAGTTATGAAGAGATTTCTGAGTGGCAATTTCGGTTAGCTCAAATCGGCAAAGCTGAATCTAAATTAATTAACTATCATGGTGGACTAACAAAACTAGCTGCTGTCAGTTAATTATGTCTTAGATCCCCGACTTCTTCAAGAAGTCGGGGATCTAAAAGAATAAATCTCTGAGCCATTAACCCGGAAAATAACAAACAATGGTTACTCACGGAATCAAGAATGAAAATTGAAGTAATTAAAATAGAGAATTTGGCAATTCACGAACATCATCTAGAGATCATCTATGGTGCAGATAAATTCAAATTTGCCACGAAAGTTTTTTATCACGATCTCTCATTTTCAGCACTGCAAGAAAAGTATTCTCAACAATTAATAGAACGCATTGCTGCCCATATTGCCTTATTTGAAGGCATGAAACTATGTTCCTTATTTCCCAAATATTACGATATCTCAAAAATTGCCTCACATCTGGAAAAACCAGTTTTAGATTTATTTGTCAAAATTTACCAAGGAGTATTTGGGCAACATTGGTATGAAAACAATGTTACAGATTACCAACAGCCAGAAATTATCTATTCCGCAGATTTAAGAGAAAGCAATCCAGAGCAAATTTTTGGAGATAATCAGACTATTCTCACAGGTTGTGGCGGTGGTAAAGATAGTATTGTAGCCATGAAAATGTTGCAAGAAGCGGATCTTCCTTTTGCTTCCATGCAATATTCTCATAGTGTTTATGGTAAAGCCGACTTGCAACACAAATTAATCAGTCAAGTACTAGAAAATGTCCAGCCAGTTAAAAAGCATAAAATCTCAATTTTCGATGATTTTATAGACTTTCCCTTTCTCCAGTTATATTTTCCTGAAAATTCAGGAATCACCGCCCCAGAAACTCCTGTTTCTATTTTTGAATCTTTATTTTTGATGTTAGCCGGAGGGTATAATTATTTATGTTTGGCTCATGAAAAAAGTGCTAATACAGGTAATTTATTTTGGTCAGAAATTGGCAGAGAAGTTAATCATCAATGGGGTAAAAGTCTGGAAGCCGAACAGATTTTAGATCGATTTGTTCGAGAGAATTTGTTATCTAAGTTTAAATATTTCAGCATTTTACAACCCATTTATGACTTCCGCATCTTTCAAAACTTAAGCAAATATCCCGAAGTCATTCCCCAAATTCATTCCTGTAACATCCAAAAACCTTGGTGTAAAAAATGCCCAAAATGTGCTTATGTTTGGTTAGGGTTAATGGCTTTTTGTCAACCGGAACAAGTAGATGCAGTATTTCAAACAAACTTGTTTGATGATGAAGATTTACTACCGACATTTCGAGAAATGCTAGGTTTATCAGTTCATACACCCTTTGAATGTATTGGCGAAATTGATGAAAGTCGTTTATTTATGAAAAGATGTTTGGAAAAAGGATTATCGGGTAAAGCATTGGAAATGTTTAGGCAAAAAATTTTATCAGATAGTTCTATAGATTGGCAAAAGATCGAACAAAAATATAATTTTGTTTACTTAAAGGAACACGCCATTCCTGACGCTCTGTTTGCTCAACTCAAAGATAAGTTCTAAAAATGGATTGCTCGATCGCACTACCAAAAAAAACACCAACCAACTAAAAAACTATGATGTTCCACACAAAGACTTGGCAAAGCATATTAATCATTACAGGTATAACAATTTCTGCCGCTTCTATCTATCCCTGCAATGTTCAAGCTCAATCAAAAATTGCGAGAGAAAATCTCATAATTGCCCAAAATTTAGCAGGAATAGAACGACAAATCTCCTTAGAAGAAGTACCCCTTCCGGCGATGGCTTCCGCAAAAACAGTTTCAGGTGCTACCTTTAACTTAGCCAGAACTGAACTAAAATCAGATGGTTCCCTGTTCTACAAAATCAGAGGGAAAAATCAACAAGGTTTTGAAGTTGAAGTCCAAGTTACTGCCAATGGCAATATTCTTCAAATTGACGAACAAATAGATCCTAGTGCTGTTCCTGAAACTGTTAGCAAAGCTCTGAAAGTATGGGTACCAAATGCTCCAATTGCTAGTACTTGGCGGAGTGTGCGACTGGGAGAATTGTACTATCAATTTGTCATCCCGGATTTTTGGTTAGAAGTTACGGCTGATGCTAGTAAAGTCATCATTAATCGCAGACTACGTTAGTAAGTTAAAAGTCAACGTATGCACATCAGGGACAATAAGTTATGAAGAATTTGAGTATTAACGGCTGGCAGAATAAACTAACTGCCACATTAACGATAACCACAATTTGTTTGACGAGTAATGCTGTTTGGGCGCAACTTAGAGGCGCTGGTGATTCTTTTGCTGAACCTCTTTATCAACGTTATAGCAAAGAATACGAACAACAAACCGGAGAAAGGTTTAAATACTCTACTATTGGCAGTGGTGGTGGGATTCGGTTATTTGCGAGAAAGTCGATCGACTTTGGCGGAAGTAGTTTAATTCCCACTCCAATTGAACAAAATCAAATGGAAGATGGTTTGTTAATGGTACCCACAGGTGGAGGTGCATTAGCTATTGTTTATAACCTGAAAAATGTGTCCAAACAAGTTAAATTATCTCGCGAACAACTGGCGCAAATCTTCACAGGTCAAATTAACAATTGGCAACAGATTGATTCTAGTTTTCCGAATCAAAGAATTCAGGTAGTTGTTTGTTCTGGCAACTGTGCTACTAGCTTTATTCTGAGTAAATATCTCAACAAAATTACTAAGGGAAAAATCCCAGCTAGTAGAAATCCAAATTGGGGATTTCAGGTATATTCTGCTTTTCCTGAAGATGGTGGAATAGCGGGAGAAGTGCGCCGAATTGATGGTGCGATCGGTTATGTTCAAAGTAGCTTTGCTACCGCCAATAATCTGTCTGTTGCTAGTATTGAAAACCAGAAAGGTCGTTATGTTCAACCAACTTTAGCAGAAACCAAGAAAGCTTTAGCAAATGTCAAATTTAATGAGGATTTCACTACTGAAGATATCCAAGATCCAGAAGAGGGTTATCCTTTGGTGAGTTTAACTTGGCTGTTGGTGTCTAAAAAGTATCTTAACCCAGATACGATGAAGGCAACGCAAAATTTGTTGACTTGGATTTTAACTAAAGGTCAAGAGTTTAATGAGCAGTTAGAGTATACCAGAATTCCTGAAGATGTGGCGCAAAGGGCGATCGAAGCTGTAAAAACTCAAATGTCAATTCGACCTTATTAAACTTCTAGTTTTTGGCAATGTTTACCGCGAAGATTCACAGCGGTTTTTAGGTGTGAGGATGTATCTGTCAAAACAATCATGAAAAACTTAAACCTGTCATTTTCTATTACCTCAGTAATCCTGGGTGGTAATTTACTAATTTTATCTCCAGTTCTAGGGCAAACAAATCTCATAAGTAATTCAGAGGAATTACCATCAGTAACTTATAATCCCGAATCTGAACCAGAAGAAACTACAATTGAACAAATAGAAAGACTATACAGTGGTCCTCCTCCCGTTTTGGATGATTTGGATGAAACGATTACTAATGTGCATCAGTTGTCAGATGTAACTCCCGATCATTGGGCTTATCAAGCATTACAAAGTTTAGTCGAAAAATATCGTTGTCTTAGTGGTTCTCCTGGCGGAAATTTCAATGGTAATCGAGCGATGACTCGCTACGAATTTGCCGCAGGATTAAATGATTGCTTAACCAGTGTTAGACGTTTAATTGAAAGTTTTAACAATCAATTTCCCCAAAAAGAAGACTTGCTAGTTATCGAAAGATTGCAAGCAGAATTCGCTACAGAACTGAAGAATATTACTGCCAAAATAGACAACGTAGAACAGCGAGTAGCTTTTATTGAAGGACATCAATTTAGCCCGACTACAGTTTTACGGGGTGTCGTAAATTTTAATTTAATAGGTGCTTTTGGTGACAGAAAAGCAATTTCTCCCGGAAGTCACTCTAGAGAAAAATTGGATGATAATCTCACTCTATCAGGAGCAACAATACTTAATTTTGATACCAGTTTTACTGGCAAAGATAGATTGCGAACCCAACTTATAGCCGGGAATGTTAACAGTTTTGGCAGTGGTGTCACTGGCACAGAAATGACTCGGTTGCTAACTATAAACACTGGCAATAATGTCAGATTAGGCACTTTATTTTATGAATTCCCTCTAGGAAAACGCGGGATTATAGCGATCGCTCCTATTGCCGACTTTCCTACGAGGATTTTTCCAGCTTTTAATCCAGTTAATTCTATATCAAATTTTGGTGCAGAAAGTCCGATTTACTCTTTTGCTTTTGGTGGTGGTGGAGTAATTTACTACAATTTCACTGACAAATTAGCTGGCGGTATTAGTTATTTAACTGATTCCCTTAGCAATGTGAGTGAAGGTATATTTAAGGGTCAATATACTCTCTTGAGTCAAATAAGTTACACTCCAACTAAGCAATTTGGATTTGCTTTTACTTATGGTCATTATTATGCCCCTGAACCTGGGATAACTAATAACATAACGGGCAGTAAAGGTAGTGTATTCGCTCAATTTCCTTTTGGTACAAGTACAGCAACTTCCTCCAATGCTTTTGGTTTACAATTTACTTACAAACTCAGTACTAAACTGATATTAGGTGGTTGGGTTAGCTACTTTAATGCTAAAGCGGAAGCTTCTCCCAGCGTGAGTGGGTTAAATGGTTTTCGGGGTGCTCAAGCCGAGATTTGGAGTTGGGCACTGACTGCATTTTTAGCAGATTTAGGTAAAGCAGGTTCGCAATTAAGTTTTGTTTGTGGTATGCCTCCTAAAGTAATAAATAATGATGTTTCTGCGCGAGAAGACCCGGATACTTCTTTGCATTTTGAGTTATCTTATCGCTACCCTGTAACCGACAGAATTTTTATCATTCCGGGATTTTTGGTAGTTACAAGTCCAGAACATAATGCAGCAAATTCCCCTATTTGGGTTGGCTTGCTCCGAACTTCGTTTGCATTTTAGGTCAGGCTAAGATTAAAGTTTTTTAGATTTCAGCCACTCACGAGCAACTTCTTCAACAGGACGAGATTGATTATCTACTTGATAATTCATCTTTTGCATTTCTTTTGTTGAAATTAACCCAGCTAATTGATTTATAGTTTCTCGCAATTCTGGATATTTTTGCAGCGTTGCTTGATGGAAAACCGGAATAGCGTAATATGGAGGGAAATACTTCTTGTCATCTTCTAAAATCACCAAGTCCAGCACAGGAATTAAGCCATCTGTAGCATTTGCTGCCACAAAATCTACTTGCTTTTCTTTTAAAGCTTGATACATTAATCCTAACTCCATTTGTTTCGGAGGTTTGGTAAATTTGAAGCCATAAGTCTTAATTAACCCTTCATAACCGTCTTTTCTCTCCAGAAATTCATACCAAAATCCTGCTTGCCATTGGGGAGTATATTTCGCAGCTTCGGAAAGAGTTTTGATTTTTAAACGTCTAGCATCTTCTCCGCGAATAAGCATAGCGTAGGTACTGTTAAACCCTAAAGATTTCATGACTTCTAAATTAAATTTTTTGTCGTATTCTTGCTTGACTTTTTGATAGACAACTTCCGGATCTTTGATTGGCTCTTGCTTTAAAATAGCTGTCAATGCTGTTCCTGTGTATTCCACATATCCGTCAATTTTACCTGCTTTTAAAGCTTCATGAGCAATAAAAGTTCCTCCTAAATTGAAGCGTCGATCGACCTTTAATTTAGTACGAGATTCAATGTGTTGAGCCAGAATTTCTCCCAAAATAAATTGTTCGGTGAAATTTTTTCCCCCGATCGCAATTGTCGGTGGTATTGGTCGGTTAGCAAAAACAATTAATCCCAATACCATGACAATTAATATGCCGGAAGCTACAGCAATTTGGCGACCAAATTTTTCTTCTCTTTTTCTATGCTGTGTGAGTTGTTTTTCCAACCATCCCAAGGAAAAATCTGCTGCTAAAGCAATTAAAGCAGCAGGTATAGCTCCTGCTAAAATTAACTGATTGTTAACTGAAGCAATACCGCGAAAAATGAAGGCTCCTAATCCACCAGCACCGATCGCAGCTGCAATAGTCGCTATTCCCACAGAAATAACTGTTGCTACCCTGACTCCTGCTAAAATTACTCCTAAAGCTAAGGGGATTTCTACTTGAAACAGCAATTCATTATCTGTCATTCCCATCCCTCTTCCCGCTTCTCGAATTGCCGGATCGACACCGTTAATGCCGATATAAGTATTACGAATTAGTGGGAGTAAAGCGTATAAAGTTAGGGCGACAATAGCAGGAGTTACACCTATTCCTCCCAGAAATGGTACAGAAATTAGGAAACCAAAGATGGCTAAACTGGGAATGGTTTGCACGATGTTAGCAAAACCGAGAATGGGTTGGGCAATTTTCGGTTGGCGAGTGATCAGAATGCCTAAAGGAATGCCGATCGCTGTTGCTATTGTCATAGCGATCGCTACTAAAATTAAATGTTCGCCCATACGGAGGAGAATTTCTGAGGCGTATTCCCTAAAAAACATTTTTATCTCCTGACTGGTTGGTTTATAATTAACAAGGTTTTCCAACTATACTCAACTATAAAGCAGGTAATAGCTAAAACCTACTATATACTTGAGTTAAATCTTTGTAACAAAAAGGTAGAAAAACAGAGTGACACCACCAATTCCATCATTTTTAAGTAGCTTTTGGCAAGATGCTTTTAATTTAAAGCAGCATCTTCAGGAATTTTTACATTTGGATGTGGAAACATTAGAAAGTAAATTAGCATCTGGTCAACAAGAAATGGCTGAGTTAAGTCACAAAGATTTTGATTGGCAACAAGCTACAGCTTTCTATCAAGACCGGGTGAAGGATGCTTATTTGTTTGAACTAGGAGCTTGGCATTTAGCGAGTCATGATTATATTGGTAATACATTACTATTAATTGCTAAATATGCCCAAGGTAGGGTATTAGATTTTGGTGGAGGAATTGGTACTCATACGATCGGCGCAGCACTTTGTCCAGATGTAAAAGAGGTGATATATTGCGATGTTAATCCGATAAATCGTGATTTTGTAAAGTATCGAGCTAAACAACTGGGGTTGGACAGCAAAATTATCTTATGTCAAGAAATGCCCGATTCTGAAAAATTTGACACAATAGTTTGTTTTGATGTGCTGGAACATTTACCAGACCCCATACAACAGTTACTCAAATTTCATCAAGCTTTGAATGATGAAGGAAAGATAATTCTTAACTGGTATTTCTTCCAGGGGTTTAATCAGGAATTTCCTTTTCACCATGACGATCGACAACTGATAGAGAGTTTCTTTCAGACCTTACAAACTAAATTTTTAGAAGTTTTTCATCCTTACTTAATTACATCTCGTTGTTATCGCAAGTGGTAAGATAGCATCTGCTATGCTGTGCGATCGCCCAATAGCCCAACCTCATTAAATCAGGACAATCATTCACCATGAGACCAAATCCAATCCCACCAAAACCAGGTCAAGAATCAGTTTGGGATTACCCTCGTCCCGCACGCTTAGAAGATACCAATAAACATCTCAAGGTAATTTGTAATGGCATTGTTTTAGCCGAAACCAACAAAGGCAAAAGAGTCTTAGAAACCAGTCATCCTCCTACCTACTACTTCCCCCCGGAAGATATTAAACTAGAACACTTGATTGCCACATCTACAAAAGGTTTGTGTGAATGGAAAGGGTACTGGAAATATTACGATGTTAGCATTGGTGATAACTATATAAATCATGCTGCTTGGCGAATTTTTCAGCCCACCCCCGATTTTGAGTCAATTCAAGAATACTATGGATTTAATGCTAATTTAATGGATGCTTGCTACGTCAATGATGAGTTAGTCACACCCCAAGCAGGTGATTTTTATGGAGGATGGATTACTGCTGATATTGTTGGGCCTTTTAAAGGTGGCCCAGGTACATGGGGATGGTAAAAGATCCCCGACTTCTTGAAGAAGTCGGGGATCTATTTGGATCTAATTGCTTTGGTGTGCTGCAAAACAGAAATCGATCGCTAGTTGTGATAATCTTAAACCAACTTTGTAAACTCTTCTATTTAAATAGATATGTAGTTTGCATTTTCCTGTTGATTATTTAAAATTGTCTGGCATAGTATTTTTAAGCATTAGAAGAGAAATATATGTATCGGTTCCAAGTAAGGGCACACACGCAAACAGGAGAATTCATTGCAGTTGTCGGTTCGACACCTGAGTTAGGAATGTGGGACATAAATAAGTGCGTACCTCTGCATACCAGTGGCGGAAGTTACCCTTTGTGGTGGACAGAAATTGAAATCAACATTCCTTCATCCTTAGAGTTATCCCAGGAGCAAAAGATTCAATATAAATATGTGCGATTTAATGTAGATGGTACTGTGCAATGGGAAGCTTGGGGGGAGAATCGTTGGATACCGATCGAATCTGACCTACCACCAACCACTATCATTGTAGAAGATGGTTGGTTTGGCTGGGTGCCGCCTTTTCCTTACGGATATTTTCAGGAACCTGTTGCCCAAAAACCAGTTACCAAAGGAAATGAAGGTTTAAAAATCGTCGTTATTGGCAGTTCTGTAGCTTTAGGATGCAATTCCTGGTTGTTGCGCGGCTGGTCTTGGCATCTGGAACAAGCATTGCAGGAAAAATACGGTCACATACTAGTGAATGTATCAGAACTGGGTGCTCATGTCAGCAGGACGATCGAGAGGTTTCCCTTAGTCATCGCACCAGAACAACCGGATATCGTGATTATTGCCCTTTCTTTGGGTAATGAGGGGTTCGTTTATTGTCCGCCTCACCAAAGACGGGCGGTACAACGCCATTTTGAACGGGGATTGCAGCAACTCGTAAAAATGACCAAAGAATGGGGAGCAATGCCCATTTTAGGTGGATTATACCCAAATGCGGATTACAGTTTAGAACATAATTGGCTATTGCGAGATACGCACAATCGAATGTTAACTTGGGGCGTTCCCATGTTAAATTGGCTTGATACTATAGATGATGGGGCGGGGCGTTGGAAACCAGGGATTTCATCTGATGCGGCTCATCCTAATAGTTTAGGGCAGCGGTTGATGTTTGAGGCGATCGATCTTCCCATCTTCGACATCGACAAAAACAAATTAATTCAACTAAAACAACGCTCTCATCAAAAGCAGGAAGTACCGATTTATCGAGATAATTTAGGTTTCCATGTTTTTGCTTGTCCAGAAGAGAAGAGTTTGCGAGTTATTAATACTTCCAAAAATACTTATACGATCGCAACTTACTGGGAAGAACTACAAGCAGCTATTCAAAGTAAAGCGGGATTGCTCCCTGGCATTTATATTAGCAAAAAGGTGGAGAAAGGTACGCTTCCTTACTTTTGGGTGCGCGAGGATGGTGCGATCGAAACTTTAGTAAATATTCCCCCTGGTGCTGACATTGAATATAGCGCTGCTTTCAACTTATTTTCGCCAAAATCCTCACAAATTTTACACTATGACGGACTTTTAGGAATATTAAAAGAAAGCGATACTACTCTCCGAGTAATCAACGAATCAGACGACGAATATAACATCCATCCCATGTGGAAGGAAGTACGCAACGCCCTGAAACAAATGCCAGAAGGTGTTTATGAAGATTTAATTGAACCAGATTTGCCTTTTCGGACAATGATGATTGGCAAACATGGATTAGAAAGCCGAGTTAAAGTGCCAGGTAAATCATCAGTAATTTTTGAATACAAGTGTAAATTAACAGATATTAGCCGAGTGGCGATAATTCCGTTAGGCGATCGATGTGCCGCTAGAATGTTATTGTACAAAATGGAATATGACGGGCCAGCATTTCCTTTCGATTTAACAAGAAGTACCAATCTTGGCGATGTAGCAGACATGATTGAGAATGGGTTTTCTGATATGTGGAATCCTTACTTTTTGCATTACAATCATGACGAAAGGAGAATCTATCACGGCAAATGGTCAGGCTTATCTTTTGCCCATGAAGTTGAAGAAACAGACGATCCATTAAATGATATGTCTCCCGTTTATGAACGAATGAGAGTACGTTATTCGGCACGTTCAGAACGCTTTTGGTATACGGTAAAAAAATGTGATGAAGCATTGTTTGTTCGCACAGGTATTACCGATCGCGGTTATGTGATAAATTTGCTGCATAAATTGAAAGCAAAATGTCACGGAAAACCATTCCGAGTTTTGTTAATTTCTCCTCAATCTTCCGATGAATTTGCTGGAATTCCTAATGTGTTACATTATAATTTGGAGTTTAATCCAGATAAAATGTATGATGATTTGGGATATTGGATGTATTGCACAGATGTCATGCGAGAAATTATTGAATCCTTGGGAGTGACTAGTAAAAACTTGTTTTGGTGTCCGCCAAATCCGCCGAAAGATTAGTTGAAAAAGTGAGAGGTTTTGTGGTGGCGATCGTGTAGTACGTATCGCCACGCTTCCTTAATTTGATATAGTAAAAGAGTTTAATAATAGATATTTGGATAAGGTTATGGATACTTTTGCGATCGCCTTACCTCCCACTCTCAAATTGAAAATCGATTTGACTGACGAACAGTATTTCCAAATGTGTCAAAAGAACCGCGATTTAAGATTTGAACGCACAGCCGAAGGAGTATTACTAATTATGCCACCAACCGGAGGAGAAACTAGCAACCGCAATGGCAGACTGAATCAACAATTATTCAATTGGTCGGATACGAATGAATTGGGTATTGCCTTTGATTCTAATGGTGGTTTTAAGCTTCCGAATGGGGCCGATCGCTCTCCTGATGCTGCTTGGGTAAAGATCGATCGCTGGAATGCCTTAACACCCGAACAACGCGAAAAATTTATTCCCCTTTGTCCCGATTTTGTAGTTGAATTACGCTCACCTAGCGATAGCTTAACAGAATTACGAGAAAAGATGCAAGAATACATCGAAAATGGCGCAAGATTAGGTTGGTTAATTGACAGAAAAAACAAGCGTGTAGAAATTTATCGCCCAAATCAAGAAGTAGAAATTATGGAAAATCCTGTTACTCTTTCCGGTGAGGATGTTTTGCCTGGTTTTGTTTTGAATCTCAATCCAATTATGTTTTAATTTAAGAAGGAATTTGAAAACGAAATGGAAGACGAATTACGTCCTGAATACGACTTTACTCAAATGCAGGGGGGAGTTAGAGAAAAATATGTCGATCGATATCAGTCAGGGACTAACTTAGTACTTCTAGAACCTGATGTTGCCCAAGCTTTTCCTAATGATGAAGCTGTAAATAACGCATTGAGATTGTTGATTCAGGTAGCCCAAAGCCAGCTACCCAACAGTGGTGTACAAATGACGGAATAAAACGCTGATTGTGGCGATCGCATAACTTGTGTGTAGTACCTACATCAATTATCATGAATTTAGCAGCTATTCAAAACTTATACCTTCTGCCTCAACTCTACAATCAAGTCACTATTCCCGAAGCAGTTAATCGTGAATTAATATATATTGATATTCATACACTTAACCCTAATATAAATCAATGGCTAATAATTTGTCGCAACTAAAAGCTAAATATTCTCCACTACATCGATTACTAGTATCTGGAAATTGGCAAGAGGCGGATTTAGAGACAACTAGGTTAACGTTTCGCGTCGATTCTGAAAAGCTGAAGATAGATGGTGGTATTCCGGCTAGAGGAGAAATAGCTGAAATTATCGATAAATTTCCTATTCAGGAATTACAGCTAATTAATTTTTTGTGGAAAAAACATAGTAAGGGAAGATTTGGTTTTAGCGTTCAGTGGCAAATATTTCAAGAAATAACGGCAGCGTATTACAATCCAGATCTCATAGAGAAATATTTGGTTAATAAGCGATGGTCTCCTATGTCTGCATTAGCAATACAAATTGGCTGGTTAAATAAAGGATCGGGTGAATGGGCATTCGATCGTGATATTATCTATTCACTTGATGCTCCGTTAGGTCACTTACCTACAGTAGGTAGGCAAGAAATGGGAGTTGCTTTTCATCATGGTTATATGTTGAGTTGGATTTTTTCTAAACTCTACCCGCGCAATACAGATTATTAATTGAAAATAACATGAATCTTCCACTGATCGATCGCGCCGCCCAACAAAACCCAAACAAAGTCGCTATTGTCGCCACTGAAGGAACTTTTACCTATCAGGATTTATTGGAAACTTCGGCTAAAATTGCGACTAAACTTTTGGATAATATCGCCGATTTACAAGAACAGCGAGTGGCTTTTCTCATACCTTCGGGATTTCAATATGTCGCTACACAATGGGGGATTTGGCGTGCGGGTGGAATCGCTGTACCTTTGTGTGTGTCGCATCCAAAACCTGAGTTAGATTATGTGATTTCCGATTCAGGCGTATCAATTATTATTGCTCATCCGAATTTTGAAAGTCTATTGCGTCCAATAGCTGAAGAGAAAAATATCAGATTTATTTTAACTTCAGAAACTCTGCCGGAACAAGTTAGTTTGTTGCCAAAAATTGAGCTTACTAGACGAGCTTTAATCCTTTATACTAGTGGTACAACTGGAAAACCCAAAGGCGTTGTTACTACACATGAAAATATTCAAGCGCAAGTAACAAGTTTGATTTCTGCTTGGGGATGGACGGCGGACGATCGCATTTTGCACGTCTTACCTTTACATCATATTCATGGCATTATTAATGTGCTCACTTGTGCTTTGTGGAGTGGCGCAGAATGTCAGATTTTACCTAAGTTTGATGCGGAGATTGTTTGCGATCGCATAAGTGACGGTGACTTAACTTTATTTATGGCTGTACCGACGATTTATGTTAAGTTAATTGCAGCTTGGGAAAAGGCTGATGGCGATCGACAACAAAGAATTTCCAATGGTTGCGCTAAAATGCGGTTAATGGTTTCCGGTTCGGCAGCTTTACCAGTTAAAGTATTAGAAAAATGGCGAAATATTAGCGGTCATTTTCTCTTGGAACGCTACGGAATGACGGAAATTGGCATGGCTTTATCTAACGCTTTAAACGGGGAAAGATTCGCCGGATATGTGGGTAAACCTTTGCCACAAGTGGAAGTTAGATTAGTAGATGAAAATGGGGCAGTAGTAACTCCGGGAACTCCGGGAGAAATTCAAGTTAGAGGCGCAACTGTGTTTCTGGAATATTGGCAAAAACCAGAAGCTACTGTTAAAGCTTTTCGCGATGGTTGGTTTTGTACGGGGGATTTTGCGGTAGTTGAAAACGATAATTATCGGATTTTGGGACGGATGAGTGTTGATATTATTAAAACTGGCGGTTATAAAGTTTCGGCTTTGGAAATTGAGGAGGTTTTACGCACTCATTCAGATATTTTAGATTGTGCTGTTGTGGGAGTGGAGGATGCAGAATGGGGTGAGCGAGTTTGTGCGGCTTTGATATTAAAATCGGGGAGCGATTTAAGTTTAGAAACTCTCAGAAGTTGGGCGAAAGAACGATTGGCTACTTATAAAGTTCCTAGTAAAATTTTGGTGGTTGAAGAGTTACCTCGGAATGCGATGGGGAAAGTTACTAAGCCTAGCGTGGCGAAGTTGTTTTAGTAAATATAAAAAAGGTACGTTGTTGCGCTTTAGCGCTAAAGCGCAACAACGTACCCTTGAGATTAAGGTGCGTTACGCTGGCGCTAACGCACCCTACGGATTTAAGATGTTTAGAAATAGCCTCTTGGGATTTTGAGGAGACACGAATGGATCTTTCACAGTCGAACACTGCTAAAAATTTGGAAGCTGCTTTTGGTGGCGAGTCAATGGCAAATCGCAAGTATTTGTTTTTTGCGGAAGTGACTCGGAAACTGGGGATGAGTGAACTTTCAAAGTTGTTCAAAGAAACAGCTAATCAAGAGACGGAACACGCTTTTGCACATTTTCGTTTGTTGCATCCTGAGTTAGTTGTGGACGATCCGGCTAAACTGAGTGAAGAGGAGAAAAAGGCGATCGCTGCTCGTTGTTTGGAACTCGCTATTGAGGGCGAAACTTACGAATACACTACCATGTATCCCGGCTTTGCGGCTGAAGCAAAAGCCGATGAGGATAGTGATGCTGTCGCTGAGTTTGATACACAAACAGCGGAATCTAAAGAGCACGCTACGATGTTCCACACCGCAGCCAAAAATTTTGGTTTGTTAACGCACATTGAGCAACATCACGCGCAACAATACACGGAAGCGTTGGGTGCTTTGGATGGTAAAGCTGCTTTTCCTAGATCTGCAAGCGAAGATCCGGCGATGCAAAAATGGATTTGTCGCCAATGTTCGATGATTTACGATCCTACTGTAGGCGATCCTGATTCAGGAATTGCTCCCGGAACTCCTTTTGCTGAGATTCCAGATGATTGGCATTGTCCGATTTGTGGAGCGAAAAAGAGTATGTTTGTCGTGTTTCAAGAAGCGATCGCAGCCTAGATAAATAAGATGTAGAGACGTTATATATAACGTCTCTACATTTAACTATATAACGTCTCTACATCTTTTCAATAATTAACTATTTATTCCTTTAAATCTTTCTTTTGCTGCTTTAAAAGACTCCTTCATTACATTTTGAATTTTCTGAGGATCGGGTTTTTTTCCTCCCATTAAATCCCCGAAATAAACACAAGCAGCTTCACCTAAAGCCCAAGTATAAGCAGCTGCCCAAGATGCTGCAATTACGCTACCAAAAATGGGGATGAATTTAACTAATTCTCGTCCGATCGCTTGAGCTAAAAAACCACCTGCGATCGCACTGACAATCCCACCTGCTTGCGATGGCGTGATAGTTTGTCCATACAAATTTCCTAATAAAGTTATCATTGAAACTTGCAAAGCAGTTAATACAGGCATAGTTGCAAAAGGCAAAGGTACTGCGGCTAAAGTAGCAGCCATAATCGAAAATGCCATTATATAACGTCGCCCGACATCTCGATAAAGATTACCTAATTTTCTGCCTGTTTCTTCCTGATCTAATAATTGGTAAATGGCGTTAGCTTCGGCTTCTGGGAGTAAATCTGCTAAGGCATCTCGCAACGCTTCTAAACCGTAAAATACGGGAGTGTAACCATCTTCTTCTAAGGTGAAGTCGATTTGGATGGCGCGATCGTACAATCCCGAAAAAGCAGTTTTTAAAGCTGTAAAAGTGCGATTAACTTCCTCAAAATCAGGCGGATAATTTGGATGATTATCAACACCAGGCGGGTAAACTTCATGCAAACAAGTTACCGCTAACAAACAGGGAATATCGGGATACTTTTTCCGCAATTCTTCGGCAATTTCCCGTAAAGTATCAGTAGCAAAATCATTACTTTTAACAGTCAGAATTAAAATTTTAGCCCGATTTGTTTTTTGTAAATCTCCAATTAATTCATCAATAATTGCCTGGGTATTCTGATTAACATCTCCCAAACCTACCGTATCAGTAAAAATCAACAACGGCAAATCCTCAGAAGGATAAACATAACGTTTAGTATTTTGCGTATGAGGACGAAAACCTTGACCAACAATTTCCGCAGAAACGCCTGTTAGTCCGCGCACGATCGAACTTTTTCCCGCTTGCGGTTTCCCAATTAACAATGCTTCAGTTGTGGGTAATTCCGCTTGAACAGTTGCCAGAATTTCTCCTACTTGAGACTCGCTGACACTAAACAATTCTATAACTTTTTGCGCCACTGGTTCAATAGGTAAAAGTTTTTTCACCCCATTCAAATTAGTGGTAGTATTATTCCAAACCTCAGCAATGCGACTTTGCCAAGATTCATCAACTGACTTTTTAGTAAGATCATCAGTTGTTTGATTCAACTGCGGAGAATCATCGGAAGGTAAATTAGTGTTATGTGGTTCTGCCATTGGTATCAAAACCGTGATTTAGTTACCGACTCCATTTTGTCTCAAAATCAAGGATTGAGATATTAAAATTAGGAGTTACACTTTATAATTCTAGATGATTAAATAAAAATCTCCATTTCGGTAAACTCTCCCCAAATTTTCGGTAATCAACACTATGACGATTCAAGTTTACGGTATTCCTAACTGCGGCACCTGTAAAAAAGCACTGCAATGGCTGTCTGATAATAATATTAAATATGATTTCATCAATACTAAAGAAAATCCTCCCTCTCGCGAGGTAATTGAAACTTGGGTAAAAACGCTGGGTTCTAAACCAATGCGAAACACTTCAGGACAATCTTACCGCGCATTGGGGGAAGTAAAACAAGGTTGGACAGATGAAGAATGGATAGATGCTTTTGCTAAAGATGCGATGTTACTTAAAAGACCTTTGTTTGTTAAAAATGGCACAGCACTATTAGTTGGTTTTCGGGAAAAACTGGAAATTATTAAAGAAAAGCTAGGGTAAATAAAACTTACTCAACTGACACAATTAGTAGGGTGCGTCAGAACTTCAAACTTTGATGTTTTCGATCAAATTTAAGGTCTGACGCACCCTACAATTTCTGCCCGGAAATCAATTTCCGGGCTAAGAGCTTCGAGTCCATTTTAATGGACTGAAAAATTTTGAATCATAAGTATTTAGTCCTCTTTAGAGGAGTTTAGCTATTAGCCTGCGAATTGATTCGCAGGCGGATTTTGCTGTTTGTCTTTCCGCCATTTCTCAGCAATTTTTTTACCTTCTTCTATTTCGGAAAAATCTACATTCATAATTGCTGTGGTAAATTCTACGCCTAAAGCTGCGCTGACTTCAAGAAGTTCGCTAAAACTAGCATATTGATAATCATTTTTTTCATATTCCTCGACTTTCTGTTCATCAATATCTAATATTTCAGCTAGTTCTTTTTGACTCATTTTCGCGGCAATTCTGGCTTTAATTAAAGCATCGGGTAGTTTATTTAAATTTTCTACTTGAATTGGGATGGGGTGAGTGCGATCGCAATTCACCAACCTTTCATATTCAGCAATTTCTGACTTTAATTCGTCAACTTGACTCTGATATGAATCTCTATGAAGTTGCCAACGTATTGGTTCAGCTTTTAAACTTTTATTATTGTCCAATTCAGCTACAGATTCTTGAAATCGCCGCAACCATTCTAAGGAATGTTGATATTCTTGCTCATTTCTAATCATCATGGTTTCCACCTTTGTAAATCTGGAAACGGTTACAGATCCCCGACTTCTTGAAGAAGTCGGGGATCTATTCGATCTATTCAGTTTTTTAGGGAAATGGTAGGAGAACCAATTTCTTGAATTAATTGGGCGTAAGTTTCCGAGGGTCGATCGCCTAAATGGTCTTCAATTATGCGATCGCTATTCTTAGCAAAATCAATACTAAAAAGTCCAAACCTCGGAGTATAAGAACCCCATTCATAATTATCAGTTAATGACCAGTGCATATAACCAATTACAGGCACATTTTCATTTAATAATCTTTTGATTTGGTGAATATGTGCTTTCAAAAAATCGCTGCGTTTAATTTGATCCCGACGATAACTAGAAAGACTATTATCAGGTTTCCGGCGTAATGCCATGCCATTTTCGGCAATCATAATTGGATAACCTAAAGTTTCAGCATAGTATTTGCAGAAAAAGTGTAATCCTTCTGGTAACGATCGCCAGTCCCACCATTTACTAGTAATTCCACTCATTAACCAACCGCGAAAATCTTTGGTTTCAAATTCAAAATCGGAAAAGTCTGGTAGGCGAAAGATGTGCGCGAGAAAGGGATCGTAATAGTCAATTGCGAGGTAGTCAAAGATTTGCGATCGCGCAGATTTCCCCAACTCTTCGAGATAAACATCTAAGTTTTTCGGATCGAAAATTCGATATCCTAATTTATTAGATACCTGATGCACTAACTTACCTAAAAAATAAGGTAAATTCCGACGAAAAGGCAACTTTTCACGGCTTAAAGCACGGTCTAAGTGTTTGGCATTGTTAACAATGTAATCAGGTAATTCTTGAGGTTTAATTCCTACTTTTTGATGATTCAATAAATCCCAAATCACCTTTTCCGACCAATATAAATCGCTACAATAAGTATTAAGTGTAACTTGCGGCGTTGTCCAACCTTCAGCCTCATAAAGGTCATGAATTACATTATAAGCCCGCACATGAGCCGCTAAAATGTGATTGTAACCTTTCATCATTGCCCCAATTCCCATAGCGGAACCTGCGGGGAATTGACCGCTTAAATATGTATTAGACAGTAAAATATTCGGTTCATTGATGGTAATATACCAGTTAATTTGCGGTAGTTGATAGTAATCAGTTAAGCGGCGATTTATGTGAGTTATTGTAACTCGAACATATTCAACAAAGCAATCAATTGTATCTTTGGATAACCAAGCATCTAAACCTAACCATGCTGGATGGGTAAAATGATGTAAAGTAACAATTGGTTCTAATTCATGTTGATAGCAAGCAGCAATTATTGCGGTATAATTATCTAAAGCATCGGTGTCAAAGGCAGGCGCGGGGGCAGTTTCGGGACTAGTCGAAGGTTGAATTCTTGCCCATTCTAAGCCTAACCGGAAGGAATTTAAACCTAATCTTTGGCAGGTTTTAAAGTCTTCTTGATAGCGATGCCAAAATTCTGTAGCATCTTTTGTCGGCATTACTTTACCTTGCTTTTCCCAGAGTGTCCAATTATTTTGGGGTTGGGAAAAACCGTTATAACCGCCTTCGCTTTGATAACCTGATGTGGCAACTCCCCAGAGGAAAGCTGCATTTTTCTGATTCTTTGTGGGAAGATTTAGAGAAGTTGCCATAATTTCAATTTTTGCTAGGTTGTAACATTTTGGTGCGCGATCGCCAATCTGATAAAATATGTTCAGCTATGTTTAAAGCTGCACGAGGTTTGCCTAACTCCAATGCAGATTGACGCATTTGAGTTAGTCTTTCTGGGTGGTTTAAAAGATACTTGACTGCTGGGGCTACCATTTCTAATAATCTTAATTGTACTCCAGCACCTGCGGCAGTAATTACATCAGCATTTTGTTCTTCTTGACCGGGAATAGGATCTACAATAATAGTTGGTGTTCCCCTTGCCAAAATTTCGCTAGTAATCAATCCTCCGGCTTTGGTAATAATTAGATCGCTAGCTACAATTAAGTCATCAACATAATCAATTGTGCCTAATTTACGTAATCTCACTTGAGGGCTATCTCTTAAATCTGTTAAAGTGTCTAGCAAGTCTTCATTTCTGCCAGCTACTACTACAATCATAGCGGAACTCAGAGTTTCTAACAAAGAGGAAACGATCGCATAAACTCTGCGACTATTCAAACCTCCACCAAATAAGGTAACTACCGAAAAATCTTGGGGTAAGTGATGGCGCGATCGCACTTCTTTTTTAGATTTTGGTTCGCTAATCTCTAGTTTAACCGGAATTCCGGTAACATGAAGAAGTGAGGGATTTACACCTCGTTGTTTAAGAATATTGGCGCTCAAATCGTTTGGTAAAAAATAACCATCTACACCATAATTTAACCAAGTACTATGAGCAATTAAATCAGTTACAACGACATATTGTGGTTTGCTTACTTGGTCTTCCGGCTCTAATAATTGTAGCAGTCGGCTGGGAATTTGTTGCACGCAGACGATCGCATCTGGCGCAGTTTCCCTAATCAATCTTCCCAAACGTCTGAAGAAAGGAAGTTCTAGTTTGGCCCAAGCTAAATTGCTATCCAAAGACCTTTCTAAATCAGAAATATCACTTCCTTCATATAGAGCTTTGTAAAGTTGTGGTACTTTTTCGCTAGAATTTTTGTAAGCTTGAATAACAGCATTGCGATAAACCAAACTAGCGTAAGCTAAAGCGTCTTCACTGAGTACTTCTATACCTCGAAAGCGAGAGAAAGCCTGAGTTAAAGCGTTAGCAGCACTAATATGCCCCATTCCTAGTGAAGCATATAAAATCATTACTCGCATTGTTAAGTATCCTCACAAATTTAACTTTCTTATGATTGAGTAGTTTATAACATATTGGTGAAAAGTAAACAGTTAAAAGACCAGTCTCTATAAAATCAACCTCCTTTTGGGTGAACCTAAGTTTATGATTCAGACAAAACTAAACAGGGTCTTTGAATAATTATAAATACCTGAGACTGCTAATCAATACCACGACTTGAATATAAATTGCTATAAATTAGAAAGAGCAGAGAATATTCGGTTTTTAAATTTCATATAGTCAGACTTTCGATTCATTATGCTATTAGACAGTGAAACTACTAAATCAGACAATAATCAGTTACCTAAATGTCTTACGGGAATTCAGGGACTAGACGAAATTACAGGCGGTGGTTTACCCCAAGGAAGACCAACCCTGGTATGTGGAACAGCGGGGTGTGGTAAGACTTTAATCGGGCTTAATTTCCTGGTTTCTGGTGCAGTTTCCTACTCAGAACCGGGCGTGTTTGTTTCTTTTGAAGAAACACCCGAAGAACTGATCCAAAATGTCCGTTCTTTAGGTTGGGATTTAAAGCAGCTAATTGCCCAGAAAAAGTTTTTAATCGATCACATCCATATCGATCCCTACGAAATAGAAGAAACAGGAGATTATAACCTCGAAGCTTTATTTATTAGATTAGAACATATAATTAATGCGATCGGAGCCAAAAGGATAGTCTTAGATACAATTGAAACATTATTTGTTGGTTTGTCTAATGAGACAATAGTTAGATCCGAATTACAACGGTTATTTCGCTGGTTAAAAAGCAAAGGTGTAACCGCAATTATCACTGGAGAAAAAGGAGAAAATACTCTCACAAGACATGGTTTAGAAGAATATGTTGCTGATTGCGTAATTCGTTTAGATCAACGCATTCAAAATGAAATTTCGACTCGACGGTTACAGATAGTTAAATATCGCGGTTCTAGTCACGGTACTAACGAATATCCATTTTTAATTAACGAAAAGGGAATTTCCGTTTTACCTATTACCTCAGTAGGATTAGACCATAAAATTTCTACCGAACGGATCAGTACAGGCATACCTCGCCTCGATACAATGTTAGGAGGTCAAGGATATTTTCGAGGTAGCAGCATTTTAATAACAGGTACAGCGGGAACTGGAAAAAGTACAATTTCTGCTCATTTTGCTCAAGCAACCTGTCTTCGCGGTGAACCTTGTCTTTACTTGGCTTTTGAAGAAGCACCCCAACAAATTCTCCGCAATATGCTGTCAGTAGGATTAGATTTAAATCCATTTGTCGAGAAAGGGTTACTCAAGTTTCAAGCAGTACGCCCAACGGCTTTTGGTTTAGAAATGCACTTAATTCAAATTCATAATTTAATTAATGAATTGCAGCCAACAGTGGTAATTGTTGACCCAATGAGTAATTTAGTTTTAGGCGGTAATTTAATTCAGTCTAAAGCATTTTTCATGCGGTTAATTGATTCTTTAAAGAGTCAACAAATTACGGTCATGCTAACAAACTTGGTCACGGGTAGTAGTTCTTTGGAACATACAGAAATTGGCATTTCATCTTTAATGGATACATGGTTAGAATTGCGAGTTAATGAAAGCAGTGGAGAACGCAACCGAGTTTTATATGTGTTAAAGTCTCGCGGCATGGAACATTCTAATCAGGTGCGAGAATTTGTCCTGACAAGTCAAGGTATAGAATTAAAAGATGTTTATTTAGGACAGGGAACTGTGCTGACTGGGACGGCGCGAAATGTGCAAGAAGCAAAAGAAAAAGCTGCTAACATAGTCCGTCAGCAAGAATTTGAACGCAAACGGCGCGAGTTAGAAAGAAAACAGGCGTTAGTTCGATCGCAAATCGAAGCTTTACAAACTCAATTAGAACTCGAACAAGAAGAGTTTAAACTAATGATTGAACAAGAACAATTGTCTCAAGATATTTCTCTCCAAGAGCAAAGAAAAATTGCTAATTTGCGACAAGCTGATGCAGATTAGTTAGTTCTTCAGACTGAAAGGGAATACTGAAAAAATGGTCAGCACAATAAAACTAAACTTAGGTAGAATTTATGGAAAAAGAAGATGCGACAAAGTTAGCGAAAATCTTTAATCAACCTATAGCAAAACAAATGAGCAATGAACGATACTTTTTTCGTTTGTACGTAGCTGGAACTACACCTAATTCCGATCGAGCTTTAAAAAACCTGCAAAGAATCGCTGAAAAATATTTTCCCGATAACTATGAATTAGAAGTCATAGACGTTTATGAACACCCCGAACAACTATTATTAGAAAATATAGTTGCTATTCCCACTTTGATAAAAGATTCTCCCTTACCCGTCAAAAGATTAGTCGGTGATTTGTCAAATACTAAAATAATTTTGACTGCTTTGGGGATTTCTTTAAAGAATAAAGAAAGTCAATATAGAAAATTTAATCCCAATTATTAAAATAAAATTACCGTTTTATAATTACTCTCTAAACTGCTCTTTTAACTTCCTCAAGATTGGGATTTTCTGATATTGTTCTGGACGAATACTATCCCAATTTAATCCGGTAGGACGTGGATAATTAGAATTAGTTTCGATTACTTCAAAAGGTGTAACAATCCAGTTAAGTGACCAATCATGAGCTTGCATTGGTAAGCGGGAATCGGCGACAATTTGTAATGGATGTGTTGTAGTAACAATGGGAGTATTTGACTGGATTAATCCAAAACTTTTTAACATTGCTAGTTCCAAATCTGCAAAACCTGCACCTTTTCCTGTGCGTCCGCCATTGCGCGTGACAGCGACACAACCTACCATTACTAAATCAATTGGTTGCATTTCTGCAAAACTGACTAATTGACCAAATTTTAGTGCTTGACGTGCGATCGCACCCTCCTCCAACGCCACATTATTCTCACCCAAAATTTCCGCCGTCAACTCCACAAAACAGCGAGTATTTGTTAACTTAGGAACCGCCATATACAAGCGTTTTCCATCTTTCAAAGCTTGTAATCTTACCGGAATTTGTGGCGAATCAGGGTTACATTTAATAGTTTTTGCTTCTCGCCAAATTGGTAACTCCGCCAACTTTTGGGCTGCATTTTCCGCACCCACAAAATTAGGAATATGACCAAAAGGATCGCGAATTGCAGCTTTTTCCTGTTTCAGTAAAGACCAAATTTCACTTCTTAACTCATCTTTTTCTACATGATAGCCACTCCACGCCATTATTTTAACCTCGTATTCTTTTTAATACTTTATTCAGCAATGTTTGTGTTTTCAGTCTGAAGATTCGCATTTTTGTTAAATCTTTAATCTCACTTGAAAAATTAGGCTTTTGGTCAAAAAATTGATTTACTTCCCCTAAAATGACCTGTAATCGCTTAATAATATTTTCGGTTCTATACTCAGCAAAAAACTGTTCTGGCAATGTAATATTTTTTGAACATTTCACGACATTTAAAATCCTTTGTACATCATATTCTTTTGAGTAACCAGCGATTTTATGACAATTAAAACCCGGATCTAAATAATCAGAAAGCCCACCATTCACACTAGAAAAAACTTGACAACCACAAGCAAGCGCCTCCATTGGTTGTAAACCAAAACCCTCACTTACTCCCTGTTGCGCCCAGTATTCCGCAGAATCGTATAGATAAACTTGCGATCGATTAAAAACCCCTGGCAAATCTTCCACATAAGAATCAATAACTTCTACTTTGCAGTGTTGTTTCAAAGCAGGGATTAACTCTTTAATTAAATAACTCGAAGATTTCCTCGCTTGCACCAAAACGTCAATATCCCGTGATAAACCTAAATTAGTAAAATCATCAGAAATTTGATTAGGTAAATAGTAAATTAGCGAATGAGGAGATTTTTGCCCCCAATATCCCAAAGTATTCCTGCTAACAGTAATAATTGGAATATTTGCCGGAAGTTTAAAGCCGTAACCTGCACTATGAGCATGATAAATTAAGTTATAACCTTTCAGCTTAGTGACAAGTTTAGGAACATCAAAACCCCAACTAATTACAAAAATTGCCTTGTCTAAATTTTGAGTTTTTAATACATCATCAATAAAAAGTTGGTCTTTTTCCCTTTGCCGATAAGTAACAACATTAGCATCACATATTTGTTGGGCTAACTTCACTGTTTTTAATTCTGCCCAAAGTCCACCGCAAGCAAATTTGCCTTTAGTTCCCGGAACTAAAAAATAAAGTTTTCGCATCACACCACCTCAAATTGGTACGTTGTTGCGCTTCAGCGCAAATTGGTACGTTGTTGCGCTTCAGCGCAAATTGGTACGTTGTTGGGGGGGCGGGGGAATAATTAAAAAAAATTTTAAATAAAAGAAAAAAAAAAAAAAAAAAAAAAAAAAAAAAAAAAAAAAGTTTTTTATAATTAATAAAAATTAAAAATTTAAAAAAAAAATAATAATT